>CAUVOD010000001.1:0-101443 GCA_963553525.1 uncultured Lachnospiraceae bacterium
AACAGTGGACAGTGAAGGAGGGCTTATGGACGGTTTAACTACTCTACTGATTTACAAGGTTCTCAAACGGTATTTTATGGGTTTTTCTTACTATCACGGTTTAACTACTCTACTGATTTACAAGGTTCTCAAACTATCCGGCGCCTTTGTAGTGGGCTTTTATGTTTAACTACTCTACTGATTTACAAGGTTCTCAAACCTCAAATTGGTTATCACAGAACCTGTCATATCGACATATGCGTAAATCAATACTCTATCAGACATTCAGATTCATCAATGACATGAATCCTCTCATTTTCAATTTTTTCTCTGGCATGAGCTTCTATCATTACTATATTTATTTTGTAATAAAAAGCTTCTTTATAGAGTAATGCCAAATCTTCCGGTGAAAGAAAATCATGCAGATTTATAAATATTATACACTTTAATTCCAATACTTTTGCTTGAAGCTTTATATAGTCTGTTATCCTTTCCAATATGTTTGTATGATTTTCTTCAAATGATATATTGCAAATCTTAAGAAGTTCTTTTATATCTATTATGCAATTATACGATATATCATATGGTATTTTAAATATGGCAGCTTCTATGAGGCTAATTATTTTAGAATTTATAACCTGATATTCCTCATATAAGTCCGTGCAAATAGTTTCTTCAAAATCTTTATACAGCTTATTAAGCAGCTTTTTACTATTCAAATTTATGGTAAAGGGCGATGTTACTATTTCATATTTTGAATTTGCAATCGCAGCGCCGTCATCATCGATCAACGTTAAGCGATAAGCATTTTCCGTATCCAGTATAGTGCTTGATATTATCTCATATAATACTTTCGGATTTTCGACGACTATCACATCGATCTTGTTTTCATCCAAAGGTATTAAGAGGTTCAAAGCTTTAATCACCATTTTCATAGTATCACCAAAGGCTCATCCGTGTCGACTACTTCGGATACACTTTCCCCCACCACAAATTCAATATTTGCATACTGCTTTTCCGTGATTTTAAGTATTTGTACCAATCCTCTCGGAGGTTTATTTCTTTTTACACTTGCTCCTATGCTGTCTGCCATGGTAGAGTTAGCCGCCAGCTTGCAATATATTGATTCCTGCATCATTAAGAATCCAGATTTAATTAAAAATCTTCTGAATTTGCTATATTCGGATCTATCAGCCGCAGACTCCACAGGAAGATCGAACAACACTATGATTCGCATATATCTATATCCCATATTGATAAAATCTCAATTCTGATGTATCCCTATTTTCAACGGCTTCAAATACGCTTTTACAATATATTTTTACCGCATTTACTACGGTCTCCTGCCTGCTGTTTATTCTTACGTTGTCGTTAAGAATACTTATCATTTGAAGTTTTTCATCTTTATCAAATATTTCAAAATCCAACTCCTTTACCTTTCTGTCGACAATTATTCTAAACGGTTCCATCAAATCCGACGCAAGATTAAACTGATTAAACATATTGTCATGAAACAGCCCTAACTGCGTCAGATAGCCGTTTGCGGCTATATGTCTTGTAAATGATGAAAGGATGATGGAATAACCGTAATTTAAAGCCGCATTGGTCGGTGTATCCGCTCCGCGTGTAAAGTCCATTCCGAACAGCGCATTGAAATAGACTTTAGCCGCATGCCCCTCTCTGTTGGTTTTGTCAGCAAACTCAACCTGCTCAATATAGGATGCCAGCATATTTGATTCGGACAGATTAAGATCTTGCAAATGTATCTTTTGCTGATTTATTTTTTCTTTAATTATTTCAGTCCACACCTCACCCTTTATGTCTTCATCCCACTTGATCTGACTCCTGACCTTTGCGCTGGAATCATGTGATCCGTAATAGGGAATAAGCTCCGATGAAGGATTCCTTTTCTCATCGCAAAATATCACCTTTACTTTTTGCTTTGTCAATTCGGCAAGAAGAGCGGCTGTTAGAGAAACCGCCGTTGTCTCTATAATAAGCGTATGAATCTCGTTTATAAAGATCTTGTGCGTCTTTTCCTGCCTGACGACCATATACCCGAGCTGATAATCCAGCTTGGCGCTTTGTGATATCAGTACCGTCCGCCAGCTCATAACTTCAACAGGTCGATTTCTCTTACATATAAACCTGTACAGGACTTAAGTCGTAATACAGCCTCGTCGGCATTCGTTATCTTTTGACCTACTACACACATACCGGCGGCGGACTTTCCTCCTACCTCACTTAAATTTACCGTTTGTTTAGCACCATATATATTTTTAACGGTATCCAAAAGTATTGTTACCTGATTAGGAATATCCAACATATTAAATTTATCTCTCCCATCCCTTAGTACATTATAGGTAAGATTCTTTTTATTCCTAAATGCCGTTGTTTCCATTTTCATTAATATCGCATCTAAAATCTCAAGATTACTTTCTTTTGTGATTACTGTGCAGCCTTTAGAGTCCACTTCAGAGTATTCATTTTTTTCCTTTGCTTTTTCCAACTTATGCATATAATTAACATATTTTTGAGGAAGCTTAACCTGAACTATACTGTTAATATACATACTGTCACCGCTGCTTCCGCCTATTGTATAAATATGCCCGTTAAGCAAAAGCTCAGTTTTTTGAGGAACAAATTTCAACAACACGTTAACCGTTTCAGATGCCTGAACCATCCCGTTTTCTAAATAATATTTTCTTAAATAGCCCTCTATTATTTCTTTAGTAAGAGATCTGCTGTTGCCTATGTAAATAGGTAGGGTCTCAAATCTTCTAACTTCTTTGCCCTTTTCAGTATATTTTACAAAGCAATAGCCGGATGTTCCTATTGACGTCTTGCCTCCGTATTTTTTAACATCACTAAGAGGAGTATCCTTTGTCTTAAGTCCTGTATACACGAAAGGCTTTGTTTTTGACTTGGGATATATAGTTTCATCAAAGTATGCACCCTTACCCTCTTCACGTTTGTAGGATATTAGAGGCGAGTATTTACCGATAGTATGCCTTACAATATCTATCGTCTTATTGTCTTCTTCCATTCTCCAGGCAACTTCATTTTTATTTTTTACAGTATGCTCGAAGAACCTGGTCATATGGTATTTATAAGCATCATCATCCGGTTTTCCTTCCGCAGCTTTTATGAACCTGGCAGGGTTTCCTTCAAACTTTACATAGTATGAGTTGCCTACCACGATATTCAGATATGCATCATTTGCGTGATGATAGCAATTAAGCACTCTGGATTTAGGTATATCAAAATATGCTCTAAAATCTGAAACCAATCCCGCTTTCGAGAATACCACCTTGGTATGATTATCAAATGCCTGTCCGAAGATCCTTGTTATTGCTTTTGTCGCCTGACTTGTTTCTACCAACTGTCGGTTAATAAAGCCTGCTTTCTCTTCTGCTGAAAATGCAGTATTCTTTCTCATAAGTCTTGAATATTTTTCAGAACTGATAAATCCGCTTTTATACAGCATCTTCCATTTTTCATTCATTTTAGCCTGAATATCTCTTGTTATCGGAATATCACTTTTCCTTGCATTAAATTCCTTCTTTACCAACACAAGGTTGTTTTCAATGCTGTCATCCTTGGTAAAATGCTGCGGATAGATATGATCCAGATCATACAGATTGTTGTTCATAAGGTTATACAGATCTATTTTTTCACCCGAATACATGCACATTCCCTTCTGCATATAATACAGATAAAGCTTTCTGCTTTTAAATTCCGTCTCGTCTCTATCAGACAGTTCTTTAACCCAATCCCTTGATTCACTTTTAATACTCTTGTATAAATCAATCAATTTCTGCTTACGCGACCTGGTTCTTTTTTTCTCACCCTCACCTCTCGTGACTTCCACAAATATACGCTTAGGATCATAGCCTATAACAGACTTAAGCTCATCTACGATCTTGATCGTCTGCCACACCGTCCTCTTTACTGCCGGAGAAAGGTACATATCGTCCAGATCTTCTATTTTTAAGTCCGAAAGCTCTTTAATTGACTCTGCAACATTTTTATTTATCTCTTCCATGAAAGTATAATTGTCACTGAGCAGCTCCATAAGATTTTCTTGTCCGTTCCACATGAAGCCTAAAATGCTGTCGATCTCGCCGGTAAGCTTGGAAGCCCCCTGTATCTCAAGAAACTTCTTGGAAAGGTTTCCCCAACCCTCAAACTTAAAGCCCAGAATTTTCTTCAGTACCGCATCGTCAAATTTATCCGGATATTCTGAAACAATTCTTTGCCTGATAATTTTTTTATCTCCGCTGTATATCGTGCTCCAATATATTATGTTCTCAATTATTTCCTTATTAGACTGTTTATCTACGTCATCTCCGAAAATCATCTTAAACTTACCTAACGAGGCAAGCTTAGTTGTGCAGGTATCCTCAGAAAGACCGCTTATCTCGGCATCCTTTTCTACGTAACAATTATTTACTAAATATTCTTTGATTTTTTTCTTTGTGACCTTATTTCCCTTGCGGAACAAGTCGTTATAAATTCCCTGCTTCGCTTTAACATCAAGCCTGACATTATCAACTTTTATGTTATTTATCTCATTAAGCACCATGAATTTTTCATATATTAACGACTGCTTGGGTAAGGTGTTCTCTCCTGTCATATAGCTGCATTTTCCGAGCATACGCTTTATAAATTCTTCGGCAGAAGCCTCAAGATCAATCATTTCACTAAAGTTCCAAGGAGTAATTTTGATACCCTCCTTTTTTCCGGCATCGGTTCTGACAGCCCAATTATTGTATCCGGGCTTGCCGTTAAACTCTCTGCCAAGCGGTCCCACATAGTACGGGATCTGAAATTCAAACAGCTGAATTATCTTTTCACTTACAGATAAGCCAGTTTCATCCTTTTCATTGAGAAATTCATGATGTCTCGACGCATTGGACAAAATCCTTTTTAATTCCTTGGCATGCACTTGATTGGGTATAACTCCGTTATTACTGTTTATCTGTTTTTCCAGAAAACAATCTCTATCGATTTTATCCAGTATTTGTGCCTTTAATGCGTTATCATCAGGAACTGAACTTTCTAAAACCTTTTTAACAGCTTTATACATTTCATCTTTTACGGTGCCGGCTTTTGAATCGGTTGTTCCCAGTCGTCTTATCTTTTTACCATAGCTGTTTACACTTCCGACATAAGCACTATAAGATCCGACTACGTCTATATGTCTAAAAATTTTCCTATACGCATTTTTATCATATTCCTTAAGCAGCTTTTTCAAGTCTTTCAAGTCCTGCTTATGCCGATCATACATCTCAACTCTGGAATCCGAGAGATATTTATTATCGCCCAGAATTGAGGACAACAGACAGGTCTCATACACGCTCTTAGCTTTAACGAAAACTTCGAACCACTCTTCTCCCAGAATCTCAAGTATCCTATTCATTCCTTCATCAATATCCGTATCTATGAAACTTATAGATACCTTTTCCGAATCAGAGTCAATATTTAAATCTTCTATACCATAAATAATATCTTTAACTGAAACCTTGCATCCGCATATAAGTTTCAGAACGGAACATGCCTGCTTGTTGCTCTTTTGTACGTTAAGCAGCGATCTGATCTCCTCAAATTTAGCAGTACGTTTTTTGCCTGCACCGACTAATAACGATTCGATTTCTTTATAATCGCTTATTGATGTTATCGAGGAAAAATCAACTTTTTCTTCTTGAAAGATATTCTGTACTTCCGTCAGAGCATCAATCAGCTCTCTCCATGCCTCATCAAAGCTGCTGTCCTTGTCGTCCGATGACATGTTGGTATTGAGGAAATGTCCTCGATGAGAGAACATATTTAGAACGGCAATATAAAGCAGTCTGACATCAAATTTTCTGTTTTCATCATGCAGCAATGCTTTTCTTAAATGAAATATGGTCGGAAATTCTTTGAAGTATTCAGTATCTGTGTAATCAGTATCATTAAACAGGGTATGCGTTTGCTTATTTGAATCGGAACGATCCTCATAGTAAAGAAAACTTTCATCAAGACGTTTAAAGAAGCTCGGATCAACGGCATCGACCACATCGGCAAAATAGGCTCTAAGCATTGATTTGCGTGCTTTTTCTCTTTCAATCCTGCGCCTCTGAACCCTCTTGCTTCTCCTGTCAGAAGCAGGCTGCGCATCTGTAAAAAGTCTGATTCCCCAAAGATCCTTTCCTTTGGCACGCAGCAGCTTATAATCCGTATCAGTAACTGCCCAACCTACAGAATTAGTACCCAGATCCAAGCCGATGTAGTAATCTTTTTTGCCGTTCATAGAATTTTCCTCCGCAGCTATTGACGATTATTAAAAATATGGTATGATACTGATGATTTACAAGGTGAGTTCAAATAAGGATTTATCCGTATCTGACTGCCTCCATTGGGAGCACTTTCTTGTAAACATCCGGCCGCATCTGCGGCTTTTTTATTTATTAGAGCAATGAGAAGAAGTCCAGGCTTGCTCAATACCTTGGTTAATGCCGACATAACGATAGTTATGTTTAAAACATACTGAATTATATACATTTTTAACCTTAACATCCAGCATACCACCATTCAACTGCTATATCCAGCAGCACTTTCCATATCTCAGAATTCAACTTGTGAACTTAAAAAAATAGATTGTGCTCGTATTTGAATTTAGCCTAAAATCATATATGCCGGTAAGAACTATGTTAAACTTTTTAAAAAAGATAATCGGCTTATTAAAATTGAAAATATTACACGTGGAACAGATCGTATTTTCAGGGCATTTATAACCACCACAGGAGCATTTTATGACTTTTAAAATATGTATGATCGAAGACGAATCGGATCTGGCTGTACTTGTAAAGGGTCAGCTTACAAGATACGATTTTGAGGTTTTTGTTTGTGAAGATTTCAAAAATATAAATCACTTCATTGAACAGCATGATCCGCATCTGATTTTACTCGATATAAATATTCCTTACTATGACGGATTTTACTGGTGCGGGGAAATCAGAAAAATAACCAAGGCTCCCATTATATTTATGTCTGCAAGAAAAGAAGATTATGATCAGGTCAGAGCCATTATGAGCGGAGGTGACGACTACGTCACAAAGCCTTTCTCATATGATCTGCTGCTTGCAAAAATCAATTCGCAGCTTAGGAGAACCTACGGCGAATATGCGGGTAATGAAACGGTAATCGACGTAGGCGATGTTCCTTTAACAAGCTTAGATTCACCTTAAAATGCAAGGGCAGTCAAATCGATCTGCCCAAAAACGAGGCTATACTCATAGGTATTTTATTTGACAGCTATCCCGGTATAGTGAGCCGTGAAAAAATACTGTCCGAGATATGGGACAGCGAACTCTTTGTGGAAGAAAACACACTAAATGTTACCGTCAGCCGAGTGAGAAAAAAACTTAAGGATCTGGGCTCCGCCTTAAGCGTAATAACCGTAAGAGGTATGGGATACAGGGTGGAATATGAAGAATAAAAACACTATAACGTTATTTCTTGCAGATAATATTTTTCTGTTTCTGATCATCTTCTCAACACAAATATTTTTCTTCGGTATTTTGTTCTACATCAAAGGAATTTGGCTCGGAGAGGTTGTTTATTTCAGCTTTTTAATATTCTTTATACTGTTTTCAGTCCTATTGATCAGATTTTACAAAAGAGGACGGGTCTATGAAAAATTTCTGCTTAAAAGCGAGCTTCTAAACGACTATCTGATTCAGGCGCCGAGAAGCTCCTTTGAAAAAAATTATAATCTGATGATTGACGAACTGATAAGTAACGATAATAAAAGAGAGCTGGATCAAAAACAGGATAAAAAGCTGCAAAAGGTCATGATATACAGATTCGTTCATCAGATGAAAACGCCGCTGTCGATTTTAAAGCTTGTTTGTGAAAATCTCGGAGATGAAGACGATTATAAAAAGATAAGGAGAAATATAGCTGTTCTTGAATATAACCTGAATCAGATGTTGGATATTTATAGATTGGACGAGTTTAAAAACGACTTTGTATCTGAAAAGGTATTGCTTAAAGAAGTCTGCAAAGACGGCATAAACGGATTAAAGGATTATTTTATCACATCGCAGATCTACCCAAAGCTTGATATTACCGATGATATCTATGTATATTCGGACTCAAAATGGTTAAAGCTGGTCATTCATCAAATCCTTACCAATGCCATAAAATACAGCAATACGGGGCAAAGCGTTACAATAAGTGCAGAAAGGAACGACGATAAAGTTATTTTATCAATCATTGACGAGGGAATAGGCATAGAAAAAGCGGATTTAAAAAGTATCTTCGACTTGTTTTATATAGGTAAAAACGGAAGAAATAATGCAGACTCAAGCGGAATCGGCTTATATATTGTAAAGAGAGTCACCGAATATTTGGGGCATGGATTGAAGGTAGAGTCCGAAATAGGTAAAGGGACCTCGTTTATGATTATATTTTAATTTATACAAGCAAAATCCGCCAACATTACAAAAATGTAAGCTTATGTAATGTTGGCGGATTTTTATTTTACTTAATATCAGCTAAGGTATACGAGTAACAGAGATTTAAAAAATCAGCTGACTCTATACTTAATTTTTTGAAAGGACTCAACGATGATATTGAAGGTTTCAAATTTGGAAAAAACATATAAAGGCAAAGTATCCTATAGAGCATTAAGCGGAATCAATATGAAAGTTTCCGAAGGTGAATTTGCAGCGATAATGGGACCGAGCGGAAGCGGAAAAAGCACTTTCTTAAACACGATATCCACCATCGACAAGCCCACCGGCGGCTCCGTTCTGATTGCGGGTATAGATCCTTATAAAATGAACGACTCTCAGCTTTCAGATTTCAGGAGAAAAAAATTAGGCTTTGTATTTCAACAATTTAATCTGATTAACACCCTGACAGTCGGAGAAAATATAATACTTCCGCTTACATTGGACAATGTGAATTTGAAGACAATGAAAAAAAAGCTTAAGGATATCAGCGATTTTTTGGGTATTTCCAATCTGCTTGATAAAAGAACCTATGAAATTTCAGGCGGACAGGCACAAAGAGCCGCCATTGCAAGAGCTGTGATAAACGATCCTTCCATTTTATTGGCGGATGAACCCACGGGCAATCTGGACTCCAAGCCGGCAAAGGATGTGATGAAGCTCTTTAAAAAATTAAACGAGTCTATGGGAGTAACAATTATTATGGTAACCCACGACCCCAATATCGCAGCATACTGCGATAAAACCTATATCATAAAGGACGGGAAAATTTATCAAGAAATCGTCAACAGAGATGACGAAAAAACGTATAAAAAAGAGATCCTTAATACCATGAGTCTTCTTGGAGGTGATGAAATTGACGCTGTTTGATTTTGCTTTTAACAATATAAAAAGAGATTTCCAAACCTATCTGTACCATTTTTTAAGCTGTGTATTTTCCGTTTTTATTTTTTTACTGTTTTCAACGTTGGCTATGCACCCTGCGCTGGAAATCATAGACAGTGCAAGCACTATCGGGCTTATATTACTCATGGCAAGCATAGTATCCATGCTGTTCTCATTTATGCTGACTTTGTATTCGGTAGGAAATTTTTTGAAAAACAGAAGCAGGCAGTTTGCCGTTCTGAATATTATAGGAGCAAGCAAGGGACAGTTTAACAAGCTGATTTTTCTTGAAAACATGATAATCTCCGTATTTGCTTTATTTACAGGCATGCTGACGGGACTTGTTTTTTCAAAATTCTTTTTGCTGATTGCACAGGAAATGATAGACGGACTGAATCTGTATTTCTATTTTCCGATTAAAGCTCTTTTGCTTACATTGGCTCTTATGGGAGGATTGTTTTTAACAATATCATTACTTGCTCCCGTAATTTTGAGAAGAAAAAGAATAATTGATCTTCTTAAAAAAGAAGAGATCGCTGAAAAAAATCATTTTTTACTTTCACTTGCCGCACTCATAATAATTTTAGTACCCACAATTTATTTTCATATCAAAAGAGAATTTTTTATCTTCATTTATGTAATGGATCTGCTGTCCGTTATAAGCGTTTCTTACTTTATATTCTATCTGATTTTTACCATATACAATTGGATCATGGAAAAGAGCGGTAGTATTTATAAGAAAAACAATCTTATAAAAGTAAGCAATTTCAGGTATAAGATAAATACCAACATCAAGACAATGACGGGCGCAATGATTTTATTCTGCATAACCCTGACCTCATTTGTGTATATAGTGGGATCGCCTCTCAATATCACCGAAGATACGGAAAAGATAATGCCGTATAACTTTATGTATGCAAATTGGGAAAACGAAGCGGAAGGCGGTAAAAAAGCCGAGCTGATATCGAACAGACTGTCTGAAACAGGAGACTTCAAAGCACTTACAATATCATTCGTAAAGCTTAAACGCAAAGAAAGAACAGTACGACATATTATACTGTCCGATACAATGTACAACTCAATAGCCGATTTACTGGGAAGGGATAAGATAAGCCTTGCTGATGATGAATATTTCTCAGTAGGAACGGACGGAAAAGCCGAGCCCGTTCTTCCTAATATTGTAAAAGAAAAACTTGCCGAATACGGTATTCAAAAAGAAAGAGGGCACGATAAGAGAATAATAGCTTTATCCGGCTACTTTACAAGTGTTACGGTCGTTTCCGATAAAAAATACGAAGCTCTATCCAATGAATTGGTCAAAGACAGTATATATGTATTTAAGCACGATAACCTTTTGGCGGGAAAATCCGAAGATTTTAAAGCATTAAAGACTGAAATAGGCTTTGAGCTTGGAAAAGAAAGCTTTAGATCATATTACGATTACTACGACAGCGAAAACCTTACAAGAAAGCTGGTTGCTTATGTGGGAAGCATCCTATGTATTTCATTTTTGATCGGAATAGCAAGCATCATATACTCAAGATTGTATTCCTCGGTTGAAGAAGAAAGCAAAAAGTACGACATAATGATGAAAACCGGCAGGAGTAAACAGGATATAAAAGATATTTCCGCAAGTATGTTAAGATGGGTTTTTGTCGTCCCTTTTGTTACCGCTCTTATCATATCCTGGATCTTTATAGGTTTTATCAACGGAATCACCTTGACATCCTACACAAACCTGGCTGCGATTTGCAGCATTATATATCTCTTAACGGAATTAATTTTGTATACGCTTATAAAAATAAAGTATCAAAGAAAGATATTTGATATTATTTATGAGACGTAACTCGATAAAGTAACTGAACAAATCCGGTTCCGGTTCATTGCTTGAGTAAAAAGATCGCTTAAACCTCAGGGTCTAAGCGATCTCTTTTGATTTTTTTACAGTCCCGTTTAGCCGAATCAGCAATTTTTATATATCGGAGCAGTCTCAGCCTTTAAGGACTTATCATTCATCTATTCTGCCGTTTCAATCTTCCTTCTTTCTTCCGGACGATCTTGCGAGAAGAGCTAACATAGTGGAAAGTCCTGCTATTATAAGCAATCTCATGGCACTACTCTCCTCACCGGTCTTTCCTCTTCTTGCTCCAAGCACCTTCGGCTCCGCCTTTCTTGCTCCGAGTACCTGCTCGGAATCCGTTCTTCTTGCTCCGAGTACCTCGGGAACAACAGGAGGTGCAGCGGGAGGTTTTCTAGGGGTGGTAGTAGGAGGAGTTCCTCCGCCACCGCCACCGCCGCCGGGTGTGGGCGGCGTATACACGTTTGTAAATATGAGCTGCTCGTCCCCACCGCCAATTATAACGTTGTCTCTTATTACCTGTGTTTCAACTTGCAGCCTGGGTATGTCGTTCTGTGTATATTCAGAAACTTTATATACTATCCGATATTCTCCCGTATCGTACCTGTAATTGGCAACTCCGGTATTCTCTTCCCTGATCTTATAGGAATACGTTCCAACCTCATTAAATATTATATCATTAAATCCGGCTTCACCCTCATTTGCAGTCACAATCTGAACGGTAACCTGTTGATCACCCGCATTCGTTCCCTTAGGCATAGGCATCTTGTCTTTATCCATACCTTGGGGCAGATTGCTGTTATCCGGATCCGCCTGTAATATGAAGTTGAAAGCTGAAGCGTTTGCAGGACCTCCGGTTACACGCTTTCTTACAACGGGACTTGCCGCTACAACGCTGCGTGACACCAAACCGGCGTTATATGACGGAACATCACTTCCGCTCGACGCATCCAGTCCGCTCAACGACGCTATGATGTGATCGTCTCCGGGGGTAAATACCATATCGGGTCCGGGCTTCGTAAACGAGACATATCTTGCACCGTCGCGATATACGACAATCTTATAAACATTATGCTCCGTTGCGGCAGTACCGTCCTTGAGACCTTCAAACTCATAAGCTCCCGTCGCATCGGTATAGGTTATAGCCCTGATCCTGTCATTCCCCAATGAGGTATCATAAAGCTCAACCTTAGCGCCTTCTACCGGACTTTCGCCGTCATCAAATTTACCGTTAAGTACGTTATCAACGCTTCCATCTTCCCACACAATGCCTCTAAGCTTACCCGGTGTTATCATAGTAGCTACCGGAAGTCCCTCAACCCATGATTCACTTGACGCATATTTTCTCAAAAAGTACGGAGACCATACATTGACCTTATGCATCTGATCCTCGGTCGTGGACACGGTGTCGATCGTCATGTCGAATACCGCCTGTATCTTACCGTCGGTTTTCTTTATTCCTTCGGCATTTATCCATACCATTTTTACAAGGTTTACCTTACTCCAGTCGGCTGCGGTCCAGCCTGCCGTTTGCGACTGCTCGGTCCATACGTTGGAATCCCAGTCTGCATATTCCTTCGTAGGTCTTGCATTTTGAGAATAGTAAACCTTAAAGCCTTTCGGTACGTCCTTGAGAGAATTGACAAGATTCATGGAAAACTTGAACGGTCCCTCGGGATTTATATTTTCTCCCCAATTCTCTCCCGTTTTAGGTACAGGGAAGTATACGGATAATCCCGTAACATCCGGACCGTTGTTTTCAATGACCAGCCTGTATTTGGCATCACGATACAGACCCACTACGGTTGAGGGATCGCCTGCGTTGTAAGTGCGATACATGCTGTCAACTTCTTTGTTCTGCTTTATGGATGAGGAAACTATAAGACCCTCATTCTTCTTAAGTGTGATAGGATCCATACGTCCGAGCATCTTGCTCTTACCGCCGGTAAGGTTATATATATCCTCAAAAAGCGGAGTGTTTTGACCTGTATATCTTATCTCATTGCTATATTCAATCGGAACGCTCGTATCGGTGTTGTACTCCACCCACATCAAATCCTCGTACTTTTTTATGGGATCGGAAAGCTTGGGTAAATACTTGAAGCTTATCCATGCTCCGTTGTATACATCTCCGATCCATGGATCCCCGACCCATGGATCTCTGGTGGACAAATCGTTATTTTCAAGCGATTTCAATGAGAGCATATTTCCGCCGATTACACGCGTATCATACTTCATCTGATCAGCGTTAATCTGCGTAAAATCGAGTTTATAAATCTTTGCTTCGGGATACACCTTCTTGAGCTCTTCCGTTGCGGGTACCTCGGTTATAATCGGCTGTTCATTTCCATTACTGTAATAGCGCTTTTTGCCGATATTGAAGCCTACCACTTTACCGTCTTTGTTGATCGCTTTGGAATCGTCATAATGCATCCTTATATCCGTATATTCCTCACCGTAAGGACTTATCAGATATATGGCATCCATAAGCTGAGCATTTTTGTAGGTGCTTTTGTGGAAATGCACCTTTGAAAATACAAGGTTGCTTTCTCCGACCTGAAGCACATTTCCGGCATCGTAGTCGAGATTATTGCCCAGTATAAGACTCTTTCCTTGTAATCCGCCAAAAACCTTTCCCGAAATGGTGGTATAAGCCGACCTCTTACCGCTTCCGGAATTATTAACGGTTTCACCCGAAGGCAAAGCCTCATCTCCATCCTTATTTTCTATTTCTATGGTATGCTCAAGCCTTTTGTCTTTTATATCTATGGCTTCATTTGACAGCACTACGGCATGGAAAATATATTTATATTTTGAGCTGTCCTCCTGATATTGCGACTGACTTATATAAGTATATTTGTCCCTTGACTCCATGTCGCTCAATAAACATTGAGACGGAATGGTGTCGATATCAAACTTGACAGCCTTTATATATTTTCCGCTTCCTCCTTTTATTCCAAGGTCTTTCAGATTAATCGTTCTGCTGGCGTCATCGGAATAGGATATCCAGTCCGATACGGTACCGCTTTTACTATCCCATATCTTGACACTGATATTGGACACTTTATGATCATTATCATAGGAGCCGGGGATTCTTTGCTCGGTCACACCGATTGCTTTTGTATCGTTTACGTCATAGGTGATGGTTATAGTCTTGGATTTGCTGTCCTTTGATCCGCGGTTTCCTATCATGAAATCCCCGGCAACACGCTCCTGATTATGCTCAAAGCCGGGTGCTCCCATATACAAGGAAGTATAATTTAATTCTCCGTCCGTATATCTGTTTTTATCCCGATATTCCACCTGAGTAAATACTTCTTCGTATTCGCCTACAATCTTATAGGTAAGCGAAGGATACTGATCCTCAGGAAAGCTTTCATATTCATCTGCACCGTAGTCTTTTCCGTAGTACCTTACCTTTATATCGCCAACCTTAACGGTAACCTCTTTACCTGCGGGGTAACGGCTCTCAGGGAACGACCACATGGGAAATACCGTAAGATCCTCGGGATTGATAAAACCGGTACCTATGGTGAAAGTATATCCCTTGTAGCCCGCAGGAACCGTATAGCCGTTTGAGGTCATACCTTCCGCTTCGGTTATTTCCGCAGCTGCACCCTTATAATTAGGGGTGTATGTATCACTCAGCGCCTTAAACCCTTTAAATACCGCATATTCCGGAGCTAAAAAGGTTATCGAATAGCTGCTGTATGCCACAGACTTTGTGCCTCTTACATTTTTATCAAGAGACGGTCTTATCCAGAAGCTGTCATTACCGTACATCTGCCCACCCACTTTGATCTCGGGCTTTAAATCCGACTTCCAGTTTGTACCGCCGCTCAGCTTCGAATCCTCGTCATTAAATATAAGCTTATCCAGCTGATATTCATTTTTTACAATCTCACCCGAGAGTCCTATTATAGACTGAGTAACCTTTACCGGTGCGCTGTTTACCGTATTATTGGGAATCTGACCGTAGAACCATGTGGTTCCGCTGGGAATTTTCCCGCTATTATAGTCATTTCTCCATGCACTGTATATGGGAATATCCAAAGAAACCTTCTTTGTGTTGTTTTCCTCATTCTCTCCATGGAATTTAAGCGTGATGGTTCCGTTATACTGTTTAACTCCGAGTATATCGGCTCCCGCACCGGAAACTATTTTTTCCTTAAGGGTTACGTCGGTTCCGTTCACCACATAATGTGAGGACTCCGAAGCGTCTCTTCTGAAAGACAGACCCTCGGGAACCGTTACGGACAGCTCCTTCTCGGTACCCTCTCCGAACTGTGCTTCGATATGGAGAGTCATAACATCCCTGTATCCGAAATTCGCCACGGTAACATCCGGCTGCGTCAGATCGTAGTTTACTCCGTCATAGCTTATTTCAAGCTTGGAAATCCTGGTTGCAGTGCCGGGTGCAGCGGCGATAATCGTGCTGAAGCTTTTCAGCTCAAACGAAATCGTATCGCCGTTTATCTGTGTGTTTTCCACCACCTCGGTTTTTACAACTCCGGTTTTTATCTCTTCGATAGTCTTTCCCGATATGCCCTCAATCCACTTGCCCTGATCGTCTATAAGATCGGTCATTACGTGCATAAGCTTAGTTTCGGGCTTGATTTCGGAACCCGTTTTAATAGTGACCTTCGCAGTGTCCCCCTCCGAAAGCTCTACCTTCACTCCGTCCTTAACAACCTTAATATCATATGCGGACGTGCTTAAAAAATCATTAAGCTTATTGCTGGCATAAAGTATTTCATTTGAAAGCTTATCTTCAACTACGGCTGCAATAACTGAAGATCCTTCGGGGAAATTACCCTCAACCGTAATAAGAGTATCGGTACCTTCTATTGCAGTTTCAAGCTTCCTTGAGGAAGCCTCTTTTAAGGTGACAACAACTTTGGGAGCCTCCACTCCGTCCGCAAGCTTGTAGTCTGACGGAATCTCTGCGGTATAAATATACTCTCCCGCTTCATCCTCCTTATATTCCCTGTCGGACGTCCATTTTACGGAAATCTCCTTCTGCTCGCCATCTACAGTTGCGGTAACCGTTTCGGTAAGCGCAATGCTTTTAGGAGCGTCTTTTCCTATGGTGTATTCATAGGACGCAGTATATGTAAAAGAAGTGATCTCCGCTTTCTCATCATCTTTCTTTTCCAAAACCTCGACGGTAACCGTAGGAGCGCCTACTCCCTCCGCCAAAGTGTATCCTTCCGGAACAGTTCCCGTGTACACATATTTACCTGCCATATCGGGGCTATATGAGTCGAGGCTGCTCCATACAACCTGAAGTTCAACGATCTCGCCGTTTACAGCAGCCTTGACAACGGGATTTAACTCAATGAGCTCCGGAGCGCTTCCGATTTCATAACTATACGAACCCTCATACTCAAATGAGGTTATGACCTTTTCGGATTGAGTTTCTTCCGATGTGTCTTCCTGCTGCTCCTGAGCCTCGGAATCCTCCTGTCCGGATGCCGGGGACTGATTCGGAGTCTCTTTGGATTCGGAAGGTAACATCTCTCCGGACTGACTGTTTTCTTCCTGTGAAGTTTCAGTCTGTACAGTCTCATCTCCTGCAGGAGACGAAACCGTTTCGGTCTTGGGATCTGCAACCGTTTCTTCCGTTTCCGCAGAGGTCTCGCTTGCTGAAGCTTCGGTCTGTTCTTTCGGCTGCTCTTCACTCCGGCCGTCCTCAGACCCCGAGGCATATGCGGTAAGCGGTGCAAGTCCTCCGAAGTTTGAAACAATCATTACGACAGCCAAAATTGTCGCCACTAGGCAATTCCATTTGCGTGATAATTTTTTCAATTTACTTTCCTCTTCCTTTTGGTAAAAAACTTTAAGTACATATTATATCATATCTCGACTTGGAATATAATGCAAGTTCTTATAATATGATTATGTAATATTTATTTAAGATTAAATATTATATTTATTTTTTATTTCAGATAAATTGATTTTGTACACGGTGGCAAAAAGAATGTATCAAAGTTCTGCGTACTTTCTTTTGGCGGCAAGACCGAGATTTCAACATATTCTTCGCAAACCTCCGGAAAATATCCGGCAAGCTCATTGCACCATTCCGCTCCAGAACTTCCATTTATGCAGAAATATATCTTCTCTCCGCTCCGGTTTAATTCTAAGAGATACATTTTCATGGTTACCGTATCTTACCGTATAGAAAAACTCGGTATTCAATGCTATTAAGATAAGTACGGTCAAAATTTTTGCTAAAGAGTTCATAATGCCCCCTTATCAATGAAAGTGTTAAGTACCTTTTTTCTTGAATATCTATCTCTTAAATAAAGTAAAATCTCCGCTTATTGCAATACATAAATTTACAGGCAGGAAGCTGCCGTTATGCAACTACGGAAAACATGCTTCACATGCTTCGCCGGTTTTCCTCGTTATAAGGGCATTCCAAGGTCTCGAATCTATCATACTCCTCCTCATTGCTTACATAAATAAAAAGAAAACACCGATCTGTGTCTTTTTTAAGACAGGTATCGGTGTTTTTCCAAAGCTTCTTTTATATATATCAATCATTCTTTTTCCAAAACGACTTCTTTTTCTTTGAAGATTTTTCTTCTTTTTTTTCAGAATCGTTTTCTTTTTTTTCAGCTTCTTGAACCCTCTTTGCCTCATTTAAGGTATCGCCTGTGAGCTCATCATATTTTTTCAGAAGTTCTTTTGCTTCCTTTGACACCTTTGACGGTGTATTGATTACAAGGGTAAAGTAGTGATCTCCTCTTATATTCTTGTCTCTTATGGACGGAACGCCCTTGCCTCTGAGTCTTACTCTTGTATTTGTAGGGGTTCCCGCCTTGACGTCATAGATAACTTTGCCGTCAACGGTATTGATCACAACGGAGCCGCCGAGAACCGATATGGCGTACGACATGGGAACCTGTGTAAATATATCGTAGTCCTGTCTTACAAATTCCGGATGCTGTGCAACAATAACCTCTACCAAAAGGTCGCCTCTTGCACCGCCGTTTATACCCGGCTCGCCCTTATCTCGGATACGGACGCTCTGTCCGTTATCTATTCCTGCGGGTATTGTAACCTTTATGGTTTTTCTGCTTGAAACATATCCCGTTCCGCTGCAATCCGTACATTTTTCTTTTATAACCTTTCCCGTTCCACCGCATTCCGGACAGGTCTGAACATTTCTGACCGTTCCGAAAAATGACTGCGTTGTAAAAACGACCTGACCTTTTCCGTTACACTTCGGACAACTCGTAGGATTGGTTCCCGGCTTTGCGCCGGTAGCCTTGCAGTTAGGGCAGGGATCCTTTAGGGTTATTTCAATGTCTTTTTCACAACCGGTTATAGACTCCATAAAGCTTATACGGACACTGGTACGTATATTGGCTCCGCGCATGGTTGTACTTCTTCCGCCAGATCTTCTTGAGCCTCCGAAAAAATCTCCGAACAGATCTCCGAACATGCTTCCGAAATCCATTCCGCTGAAATCAAAGCCTCCCGCTCCTGACGCACCGTCAAAGGCGGCATGTCCGAATTGATCGTATTGTCTGCGCTTTTCCGGATCGCTTAAAACGGCATACGCTTCAGACGCTTCTTTGAATTTTTCTGCAGCAGAAGCGTCATCGGGATTCATATCCGGATGATATTTCTTTGCAAGCACCCTATATGCTTTCTTTATTTCATCTTCCGAAGCTCCCTTTGAAACCCCGAGAACCTCATAATAATCTCTTTTACTTTCTGCCATAATATTATCAACCCGTCAATTTATATTATATGATAAAAATTTTCCTGATTATAACGCCTTGAGTTAGGAGCAGCGCATGCCGCCCCTAACTCCATATAAAGCGCTGTATTTTTAATTATGCGGAACTATCAGCCACAGTCGACATCCACACTCGACTTTTTTAATAGAAAGCTTGCTCCCGCCGTTAAAATCTTTTTACATAATTTACGGATTTTATACCTCTCTGTAATCTCCGTCAACTACATTATCATCCTTGCCCGCATCCGCAGTGCCCTCTGCCGAAGACTGCTGAGTGAAATCGGCTCCTGCAGCTCCTCCCGCTCCCGCATTGGGATTATTCTGCTCATAAAGCTTTGAATAAAGAGCCTGAGAGTCCGTCATGAGCTTTTCTTTTTCCGATTTGAATCTGTCTATTTCAGCGTCCGTAAGCTCACGATCCTTGGTCTCCTCTAGCAGCTCCTTGATAACCTTTACATCCTCTTCGACCTTTGCCTTATCGGCAGCGTCAAGCTTGTCGCCTACTTCGGAAAGAGTCTTTTCCGTCTGGAATACTATGGAATCGGCTTCATTTCTGGCGTCAATTCCCTCTTTGCGCTTCTTATCCTGAGCTTCGTACTCCTGAGCCTCTTTAACAGCCTTATCTATATCAGCCTCTGACATATTGCTTCCGGCGGTAATTGTGATGTGCTGCTCTTTTCCCGTTCCGAGATCCTTAGCGGAAACATTTACTATACCGTTGGCATCGATATCGAAGGTAACTTCGATCTGCGGAACCGAACGGGGTGCGGGCGGGATACCGTCAAGCCTGAATTGTCCGAGCGACTTGTTATCCTTTGCAAACTGTCTTTCACCCTGAAGAACATTTATGTCAACAGCGGTCTGATTATCCGCAGCCGTAGTAAATACCTTGCTCTTCTTTGTCGGAATGGTGGTATTACGCTCTATCATTCTTTCAGAAACTCCGCCCAGCGTTTCTATTGAAAGCGAAAGCGGCGTAACATCAAGAAGGAGGATGTCTCCCGCACCCGCATCGCCGGCAAGCTTACCGCCCTGAATTGAAGCGCCTATTGCAACGCACTCATCCGGATTAAGATTCTTTGAAGGCTCCTGACCCGTAAGCTGCTTAACCTTTTCAACAACACAGGGAACGCGGGTAGATCCGCCTACAAGAAGCACTTTTCCGATATCGGCGTTTGTAAGTCCGGCGTCCTTCATGGCATTCTGTACAGGAATAGCCGTTCTCTCAACAAGATCATGTATGAGCTCTTCAAATTTGGCTCTGGTAAGATCCGCATCGAAGTGCTTGGGACCTTCCGCAGTTGCGGTGATGAACGGAAGATTGATGTTTGTGGTTGTAGAGCTTGAAAGCTCCTTCTTAGCCTTTTCGGCAGCTTCCTTAAGACGCTGCATAGCCATCTTGTCTCCCGAAAGATCCACTCCTTCTTTATTTTTAAATTCCTGAACCATCCACTTGATAACGGCTTCGTCAAAATCGTCACCGCCAAGCCTTGTATCGCCGTTTGTAGCCAGAACCTCGATAACGCCGTCGCCGATATCGATTATCGATACGTCGAAGGTACCTCCTCCGAGATCGTATACCATAATCTTCTGCTCTTTTTCATTGTCAAGACCGTAAGCAAGAGCCGCTGCGGTAGGCTCGTTGATAATTCTTTCCACCTCAAGACCGGCTATTTTACCGGCATCCTTTGTCGCCTGACGCTGTGCGTCATTAAAATATGCGGGAACCGTGATAACCGCCTGTGTAACTTTTTCTCCAAGATACTGCTCGGCATCCGCTTTAAGCTTTTGAAGTATCATTGCGGAAATCTGCTGCGGAGAATATTTCTTATCGTCTATTGTACGTCCCTTATCCGTACCCATGTCCCTCTTTATGGAAGCGATGGTGCGATCCGCATTTGTAACCGCCTGACGTTTTGCAGGCTCACCGACAAGTCTTTCACCCGTCTTTGAAAAAGCCACTATTGAAGGTGTTGTGCGTGATCCTTCAGCATTTGCGATAACGGTAGGCTGTCCGCCTTCCATAACAGCCACGCAGCTGTTTGTAGTACCTAAGTCTATACCTATAATTTTTGCCATTGTTTTTTCCTCCGAAATTTAATTTATGCGAATAAAATATATTAAAACCTTTAATCAAAATGATTAAGACTGAACCGCCACCATGCTGTAACGCAGAACTGTTTCTCCCAGCATATAGCCTTTTTGCATCTCACTTGCCACTATACCGGACTCATATTCTCCCGTATCCACCTGCATAACCGCATTGTGCAGATTCGGATCGAATTCTTTTCCTACCGCCTCTATTTTGGTTACACCGATTTTTTCAAGCTCCGTGATAAGCTGCTTATACACCATGCTCATTCCGCTTACGAAAGCATCCTCCTTGTCAGCTTCTCCAACGCTTTCAAAGCCTCTTTCAAAATTGTCTATTATCGGAAGAATGACTTCCAATACTTTGATCTCTCCGGCTTCAAATCTTTGCGACTTCTCTTTTTCGGTGCGCTTACGGAAATTGTCGAACTCCGCCTGTCTCCTTAGATCCTTGTCTTTCAGCTCTTCTACGGTTTTGGTTAAAGCGTCTATTTTTTCCTGCTGAGCGCCGTGCTTTGAGTCCTTCCTGCCTTTACGGTTAAAAATACCTCTTTTTTCATCAATAACGCTTTGACCGTTATCGTCTTCCTTTTCTTTGTCCGAAGTGTCTTTCCCGCAGCTCTTACTCTCAGCTTCACAGCTGTCATCAGCAGCTTCCTCCGGCTCATCCCTTATGGGAATTTCTATATGCACCGTTTTGTTTTCCGAAGCCGGGCCGGCATTTTCAAGCGTATCTTCCGGCATTATGTCTTCGTGTTTTTTTTCCTGATTTTTTTTCAAAATGTACTTCCTTTCTTTATTATTGCGGATACATTCATACTTAAAACGCTAAGAACGATCATATATATCATCAAGCTGCTGCATAAGCGATTTCATTGTGCGGACAACCTTGTCATAATCCATTCTTTTGGGACCTATTATTCCGACCGTCCCTCTAAGTCCGTCTCCGAGATCATAGGTTGCCGTCACCACGCTGCAATTTTCCATAGACTGTATCCGGGATTCGGAACCTATATAAACCCGTATCGCATTTTCTTCGCCCTCTTCCATAGCTGTTTCAAGAGCTCCCTCGGCAATACTCTTCAAATCATTTTTTTCTTCAAAGAAGCTTATAAGCTCACTTGCCTTATCATTATCGGAAAGCTCCGGATAGCGGAATATATTGTTTGCACCGCTTGTATATATCTCCAGCCCCTCATCTCCGTGTATGGACTCCGCCGCCGCATCTATAACCTGAGACACCACCTCAGATTGATCTCCCGCTTCATTTTTAAGCGCCGTTATGAGTCCCAGCGATATATCCTCAACACTCAGTCCGTTAAGATGGGTGTTAAGCAGCATATTAAGCTTCAAAACAGTAGCGTCGTCTATGGGATTGGATATCTCCATTACCCTGTTCTTAATAACGTTTCCTTCTATTACCACCGTTATCAGAAGCTGATCCTCGCCTATCCGTGAAAGCTGCAAAAACTTTACTTTATTATGATAGACCTTCGGCGTGGTTATCATGGAAGCGTAATTGGTTCTTATCGCAAGCTGTTTAGCCACCTGTTTAAGGAGATTTTCGAGCTTTTCCTCCTTTTCAATGAGCATTTCCTTCATTTCGTTGACTTCCTGTTCCTTTTCACGAAGCATTTCGTCAACATAAACTCTGTACCCTTTATCGGAAGGAACTCTGCCCGCAGAGGTATGAGGCTGTAATATAAGCTCCATCTCCTCAAGATCCGCCATTTCATTTCTTATAGTGGCGGACGACAGGTTAAGATCCGTATACTTGGAAATAGTCCTTGATCCGACAGGCTCTCCGGTTTCCAAATAATTGCGAATAATGGCATTTAATATCTTTTTCTTACGATCTGTAAGCTCCACTATTGTCCCTCCGATATTATTAGCACTCGTCTTAAATGAGTGCTAATATCTATTAACTAAGATATCACCCGTCACATATATTGTCAATTGAAGAAAAGAAAATAATTATAAAAAGACCTGAAAGAAATAATCATAAAATAATATCTTAAATAAAAAGCTTATCGCCGCACGTAAGATATCCGCCTCGCGATAAGCCCGTATACTTATAAAACCGTTTAAAGATATCGTATGTTTGAAAGAGATAAATGTACCTTGATTTAAAAATAACCGACCGCCACAACTCTCAAAATCTTAATATCCCGGAAAGAGAAAAATATACTATAACCAATATCCCTAGAATGATTCTGTACCAGCCGAACACCTTGAAATCATGCGAGCGTATAAATCCCATGAGAAATTTTATAACAACGAGAGATACTATAAAAGCGCTCAGCATACCGCTGAAAAGTATCGCCGCTTCCATACCGCTGAATTTAAAACCGAATTTCAAGAGTTTCAAAAGACTTGCTCCGAACATCACCGGAATTGCCAGTATAAATGTAAATTCAGCAGCAGCCTTTCTTGAAATCCCTATCATAAGCCCGCCGACAATGGTTGCGCCGGATCTTGATGTCCCCGGAAAAACCGCCGCTATCAGCTGAAATGCTCCTATTATAACGGATTGCTTCATTTTTATTTTTGAAACCGACTTTATCTTGGCTCTTCGCCGCCTGTTCATATTCTCTATTACTATAAAAAGTATCCCGAATACTATCAGAGAGGCTGCAACCACATACCAATGATAAAAGAGCTTGTCGAGAAAATCGTCAAAAAG
Source organism: uncultured Lachnospiraceae bacterium (assembly GCA_963553525.1). GTDB lineage: Bacteria > Bacillota > Clostridia > Lachnospirales > Lachnospiraceae > Butyrivibrio. Next base: position 23,745 of record CAUVOD010000001.1, read on the forward strand.
TATGCCGACTATTGCCGCCGGAACGCAGGCAATCAGAACAAAGCCCCAAAGCTTAAAGGTTTTCAGCTTTATAACCCTTCCGTTTCTTCTTGCCTTTCTCGAAAAGTCGAACGGAAAAATCGTTTTCCAAAACAAAATAACTACGGCTAAAATCGCCCCCAGCTGAACCACCACGAGGAACATCTCCCAAAATTCCGCACTTACATCCATCTTGACAAATTCATTAAGTAAAATCATATGTCCCGTAGAGCTTACAGGCAGCCATTCCGTTATGCCCTCGACTATACCGAATAAAACAGCCTTTAAAATATTTAACATATCCTTCCTCCAGCCGAATATCTTAATCTATAAAAATATTTATCTCAATTTAATAACCGCCTTTGCGGAAGCCGCAGTACCTGAAGGCGGCTTTTTATTAAGATTTTTATGAATTTCCGGCGGTCTTTTCTCTATAAATGCCGTTTCCATATCGCTAAGCAGCATATCGGTATCTTTCATCAGCTCTTCGGAAGATCTGGACGTTCCCGGAATCTGTCTCCATGAATACACAAATTCCGGCTTTGTTCCGGAATGAAATTTAAGCCTTCCTCTATAACTGTTTATCAAATCCGGAAGATACCCGGGATCAAGCGGTGCGTCCGGCTTGAGCTTCATGCTTATATGAGAGCTGTCATTTTTGATATCGGTTATAAATAATCTGCCGGCTCTCATCCTCATACATGATACTCTGATTAAATTTTCAACCGAATCCGGAACGCTCCCGAATCTGTCTTTTAGCTCATCCCGCATCTCCTCTCCTTCTTCAAAGCTCGTAAATGCGGCTATTCTCTTATATATCTCAAGCTTCTGCTCCTCATTCATAATATAAGAATCCGGTATATGAGCGTCTATATTGAGATCAACCGTCGTAACCACGCTTCGTTGCGACTTTTCTCCCCCGCCTTCTCCCTTGAATTTGGAAATGGCTTCTTCCAGCATATTTACGTACATCTCATAGCCGACCTCAGCCATATGACCGGACTGCCTTGTTCCGAGCAGATTTCCCGCTCCCCTTATTTCCAGATCCCTCATTGCTATGCGGTGCCCGCTTCCAAGATCCGTAAATTCGCGTATCGCGTCAAGCCTCTTTTGGGCAACCTCCTGCAATATGCGATCTCTTTTATACATTAGAAAAGCATAGGATGTGCGCTTCGATCTCCCGACCCTTCCTCTGAGCTGATAGAGCTGTGACAGGCCCATTTTATCCGAATCTTCTATTATGATGGTGTTTACATTAGGTATATCCATACCCGTTTCTATTATTGTTGTGGAAACAAGAACATCTATCTCGCCGCCGACAAATTCATACATTATTTTTTCAAGCTCGGATTCCGACATCTGACCGTGCGCAAAGCCTATCCTCGCTTCCGGAACAAGCCTTTGAAGCTTAGCCGCCACATCCGTTATCGTGTTTACTCTGTTATACACATAGTAGGTCTGCCCTTTTCTGGAAAGCTCGCGCATAACGGCTTCTCGCACCATTTCTTCATTATATTCGCATACAAAGGTCTGAATGGGCAGTCTGTCAAGGGGAGGTTCTTCCAACATCGATACGCTCCTTATACCTATCAGGCTCATGTGCAGGGTTCTCGGAATAGGCGTCGCCGTAAGAGTCAGCACGTCAACAGACTCTCTCATTTTTTTTATTTTTTCCTTATGCGATACTCCGAAGCGCTGCTCCTCATCTATGACCAAAAGCCCCAGATCCTTAAATTTGACATCCTTGGATAAAAGTCTGTGAGTGCCTATTATAATGTCCGTCATTCCCGACTCAAGCTCTTTTATCGACCTTTTTATTTCCGATGCCGTTCTGAATCTCGAAAGCATATCCACCTTTACCGGAAAATTTTTAAATCTTTCAGTAAATGTATTTAAATGCTGTTGTGCAAGTATGGTTGTGGGTACTAAGAGCGCAACCTGTTTTCCCTCCTGAACCGCTTTAAATGCACCTCTTATCGCAATTTCGGTTTTTCCGAAGCCGACATCTCCGCATATGAGCCTGTCCATAATATTGTCGGACTCCATATCCCTTTTCATTTCTTCTATTGCGTTCTGCTGATCCTCGGTTTCTTCATATGGAAAGGCTTCTTCAAATTCCTGCTGCCATACCGTATCTTTTTCAAAGCTGTGTCCCTTCTCTCTTGATCTTCTGGCATAAAGCTCGACAAGATCTCTTGCCACCTCCTCAACGGCAGTCTGAACCTTAGCCTTGGTTTTAGCCCATTCCGATCCCCCCAGCTTATTAAGCTTCGGTCTTCTCTTTGCATTTTCATCCGAAGCGGACGCATATTTTTGTATTACGGAGAGGCCTGTAGCCGCTATATACAGACTTCCTCCTCCCGCATATTCTATGCGCAGATAATCTCTTACGGTCTTATCCACCTCTATCTGATCCACACCTCTGTATATACCGAGTCCGTGCTCTTCGTGTACCACATAGTCTCCAACCTTGAGATCCGCAAATCCGCTTATCTCTTCTCCCTTATATTTGTTCTTTTTTCTGCGCTTCTTTTTTGTCGCTGCGGAATTAAAAATATCACTTTCGGAGATAAGCGCAAATTTAAGCTCCGGACACTCGAAGCCCTTCGTTATATTTCCGTAGTAGGTCTCAATTTCACCCTGTTCTATCGTTCTGTTGGGGTCTTCGGAATAAAAAGCGCTTACATCATTATCTCTTAGATCCTCTACAAGACGCTTTGCTCTGCTTCTTGAACCCGATAAAATAAGCACTCTATATCCGGATTTTTTATATTTTTTCAGATCCTTGACCAGCTGAGGAAAAGAATTATTGTACGGAGCTATGGAATGCGCTCTTATTCTGAACTCATCTGCAGCGTCAGCCGGAAACATTTCCGAAAGCGCTTTAGTTTCAAGGCTTTCAAATACAAGCTTTCTCCTCGAAGAAAATGCAGCAAATAATTTTTCTCTCCCGAAAAGAATATCAGCCTGCCCCGGAAGAATATATCCTCCTTCTATTCTGTGAGACATGCTCTCTATAAACTCATTTTCAACAGCCGCCGCATGCTCCAAAATCCTCTCCGGCTCGTCAAAGAAAAAGCAGGTCTTTTTTTCCGGAAAAAAGTCCATCAAAGAGCCCGGCTCATCCACAAAATATCTGATGAAGCTCTCCAGATTAATATGCATTTTAAGCTCTAAAACCTGTTCCGTTATTGTATTTATATGTTCGGACAATCTATGAGCCTGTTCAGTTCTTAATTCCTTTTTTAAAATATCCGTTCTTTCACGAGCTTCCTCTTTTATCCTTTTAAAGCCGGCATTAAGCTTTTCCTCGGATATGAGCAGCTCCGTCGCCGGAAAAATCTCAACGCTTTCAAGCCGCTCTATTGATCTCTGGGTTGACACATCAAAAATACGAATAGAGTCTACATCATCTCCCCACAGCTCTATTCTTACGGGGTTTTCCTGAGTTATATCAAAAACATCGACGATATCTCCCCGTATCGCAAACTGTCCCGGCGCTTCCACCTGCGCCACCCTCTCATAACCGAGAAATGATAACCTGAGAGCAAGCTCCTTCTCGTCAACCAAAGATTTGTCCGTAATTCTTACAACGGCTTTTCTGATTGTATCAGGAGATATCTGAGGAGTCATAAGCGTTGAAAAACAGGTTACCACCGTAAGATGCTTAGAGGTGGTGATGCTTCTGATACACTTTAATCTCTGCCTTGTGATTTCCCCCGATCGTATATCGGCATGATAAAAAATAAGATCCTTGGCGGGAAAAAACATGGCGTTTTGATCATAAAAAAGAAGATCTTCACAAATCTGCTTTGCTCTTGTTTCCGAATAGGTTATGATGACCCTTATAGGATAAGGCTTTGCTGCCGCTTCTATAAGATGAGGTCTTACAGAGTCGGATATCTCGCTTATTCTGACCAATGCAGCTTTTCCGCTCAGAGAATTTTCAAGCTTGTCGAAGCCGTCCAATTCGGAAAGAACAGTTCTTATGGACTTCATTTATCTTCCGTTTCCGTTTCTTTTTTCTTCGTATTATAGATATTCATAGCCTTGTCACAGCCGTCTTTTATTATAGAAAGGACTGCGTCGGCGGCTCTTTCAATCGCAAGCTCAAACTCTTTTCTGTCTTCCGGACGTGGCTGCGACAGCACATGCCTTATCTGATCTCCGCCTTCGCCCTTATTTCCGGCTCCGACCTTAAGTCTGATAAATTCATTGTCTCCAAGGTGCATAATAATATTTTTAAGACCGTTATGACCTCCGGAGCTTCCTTTTTTTCTTATCCTGATCACACCTATGTCAAGATCTGTATCGTCGGATACAACAATGAGATTGGTCTTGGGATCGACCTTATAATAATCACATAAGGGTCTTATGGCTTCTCCGCTCAGATTCATATATGTAAGCGGTTTTACCAAAATCACCTTTTCCCCTGCAATATTTCCCGCTCCTATTGCCGCCTTAAGCTGAATTTTTGAAATACTTATATTTTCATTTGCCGCCAGCCTGTTAATTACGGAAAAACCCGCATTATGTCTTGTGTTGTCATATTTTTTCTCGGGATTACCGAGTCCTGCTATTATATACATAATTATAAAAGATGCCCTCTGATCTCTTCACCGCTTAGAGGACTCAGATAAGCCGGCGCTACGTCAAAGACGGTTATCGCTCCGGTTCTATTTTCTTTTGAAAGTCTTGAAACAGCTCTTGCGAAGCTCACAAGAACCGAGCCTGTAAATTCGGGATTGGAGTCAAGCTTAAGGGAATATTCTATGGTATGATTGTGCTCTTTTTCAAAACCGCTTACACCGTTTCTTATTACAAAGCCTCCATGAGGAAGTCCGCTGTGATTTTTTTCCATCTCCTCCACGGAAATAAAAGTAACCGTAGTATCATAATCCGCAAAATAATTCGGCATGCTCTTTATTTCTTCTTCGATTCTTTTTTTGTCCGAGTCATTGTCCGCCTCTTTTTTCAGCGCCACAAAGCACTCGCGAAGATGCTTCTGCCTTGTTGAAAGCTCGGGACTTTTACCGCCCCTGACCGCAGAAAGAGCCTCCTCCTTGGGAACGGTATACTGCCTTGCGTCCTGAACACCCTCTATTCTTCTGATTGCGTCGGAATGCCCCTGACTTACGCCCCTTCCCCAAAAGGTATAGTCCTTGCCCTCGGGAATAACGCAGTTCATATAGAGGCGGTTTAATGAAAACATACCCGGATCCCAGCCGCAGGAAATAAGCGCAAGCTTTGACGCCGCTTTTGCGGCTTCATTTGCCGCTCTGAAATGCTCCGGAATATTTGCATGCGTGTCAAAGGAATCAACCACATTGTAAAGCTTTGCATATTTGGGAGTAAGAACGGGGAGATCGGTTGCGCTTCCTCCACATATGATAAGCACGTCTATGGCTTCATTTCCGCTATCAAGCGCAGTCGAAGACTTGACCGGCACATCAGCCGTGCGTATCCTTACGGAAGCGGGATCTCTCCTCGTATATACGGCGGCAAGCTCCATATCTTCATTTTGAGCTATTGCGCTCTCCACTCCCTTTGCCAAATTTCCGTAGCCCAAAATTCCTATTTTTATTTTTTCAGACATATTGTTCACCTGTTTTTATTTGATGTTTGTTTGAAAGATATTATGCTCTACGATACTTTAATTATATAGCTTTATTAGTATTAGCAGATAGTAATAATAGCATATTTTTGAAGCTTGGATACCTTGTGTATCGTCAATATATTTTAAGTTTTTCTAAAAAAAACAACAAACCTTTATTTAGCTATTCGTGTTGGAAAAACAGGCTTTACCAGCGTTTCATATTTTTTTCAAATTTACTTGTATATGCTTCTTTAAGCTCTTCAGCACCGATCCCATAGCAAAGAAGTACATCATTGTAATACGTTAACACATCCGCCATTTCTTCAACTAAATGTTGTCGCAGCTCTCTATCATCAAGTACCTTTGTATGTCCGTTCTTCTTGATAATATCTATAACTTCTCCGACTTCTCCAATCATCCATAATAATTTATGTTTGCCGGCATTAGGACAAATTTCCTCCCATTTATCCTTATATTTATCTTGAAGCACTTACTGCATCGCAAGCATATCACTTATACTTAGGTCGCTCATAAACACCTCTAAACTTTAAATTTTATCAACAAACTCCGCTGCCGTCATAACTTTAGGCTTGCAAATTCCGGACTCAATAAAAGCCTTATCTCCTGTAAGTAATATATCTGCACCGGAATTGATCGCTGCCCTAAGAATCGGGAGGTCATTTATATCTCGTATTTTAGCTTCAAGATCATGCTCTTCAATAGGAGCGGAAACCACCTAAAGGGTTAATAATGCTAATGATAAAAAAGATTCTAATGCCTGTATTTTATCTGGAAATTTGCGATTAAAAATACGGCGCATTTCATCTATATCTGCTCACAAACCAAGCATTCAGCTTCATACAATCTTGTTATAGTATCCTTCAAACACAAATTTCTCCGGATGGGCTTTAATATATGCAGCTTCAAGTTCACCATCATACTTATATGTCCTGTACACAAATTCATCAGCCTCATCCAAAAATGTTTCAAGATTTTCATCCGACTCATCCATTGCAGCCCACCTCTCTTCTCTGTCGAAAGGAATTGTTCCGCCGAATAAATCTACAACCTTATTAAAATTATCCGCCAAATCATCCATCCCGAACAATCTGAGCCCGTTTAAAGCGTCTTCCCAGACAATTCCCGTCGAATTATCCAAAAATTGAAAGTGACCTCCATTGTTCACCTCCATAAAGTACCATGCTGTCGCATTCAAGTACCTCTGCTCTATGGTAAAAGATTTCGCTGATTTTAAATAATCTTCGTAAGAGTTGTAAATATCTATTGTCCAATATATAGGATCAAGGACATCCCAAATATCTTCTGTATTTTTAATATCCTCCGCTGTAATTTTTTTATATATTTTTCCGCTTTTTGACTCTCCTACATCCTCATTCAAAATCCTGTTTATATATACCGAATAATTACTGTACATACGAGGAAATTTTTCTTTATTACTCTCAAGTATATTTTTAAATCCATGAAAATCCGCCAGTTCGACGCACCACTGCACAATTTCATCATCCTTCGCCAGCTCAACGGACTTTTCTAACATGGAAAGCGCATTTAAAGCTTCCTTTTCCGTATCATATTTACGGTTTTCCGATAACTCGGCGCAAGAATAACCGTAGCGGTAATACCAGACAGCGTCCCTTTCCTCCTCCGGTATCATATCCATTACCTGCATAGCTTCTTCTATCCGCCCCTCATTATTATAAGCTCTTGCAAGCATGCCCATCAGCTCGCGGCTCAGCTTTTCCACTCCGGCATAAGTAAGAAATTCTATTACAGTCCCGGGATCGTTTTCCCTTGTCAAATTGGATATTACACTTATTTTTACTTCTTCACTATATTCCGCAAATTCTTCCTTTGTAATGTTATGGGAGTCAATAACAAGTCCTTTTATAAATTCTTCAAAAGTATCCGCAAGCGGATAAATTCTGTAATCATCCTCCTGATCCACAAGCGCCACCTTAGGATTTCCGTCTTTTCCGCACTCTCTGTAATCAAGAAATACCATATGGTGTCCGGCGGAAATAGTATCAGCCACCGCTACACCGATTTTCGGATATCCCCACTCATTCAGCCACAGTTCGTTACCAAGCTCTCCACAAAGCGAGTACATTTTCTCCCTATCGGTGCCGTAGATTCCCGTAATACATACGGCAGTTTTATCATTGCTGAAAAATGTTGCAAACGGCGTTCCGCCATTATGATGTTTTACAAGCTCTATATAATCCCTCGGTAATTTATATCCAAGCTCTTTTTCAATATCCGCTATTTCCTCATCCGTAGGTCTTTTGCCGACATATTCCTTCAAAGAATAATCGTTATCATCCCAAAAGCTGCTCCAATCAAAGTTTTCAAAACTCTTCACGATATTAATTCCTTTCGTATGCAATTCGATAACAGCCAAGGATACCTGTCAATATAGCTGCAATCCGCTTAATCCGGCAATTTTATATCCCTTAATTTTGTTGCAGCACAACATTTCATAGTTATATTAAGATGATTTCTGTTTGTTTTTCCAAATTTTTTCAATATTATAGCATTTAATAAAAAAACAACAAAACAATACACCATAGGTTTTACCGATTAAAAAATATGCTTTTAATTCGCAACCCCGCACACATACCGTATGACTATACCGCCTTCTTTTATTGATATATATAATCAAATATTATATTATGTCTCGTAACAAGTATTCACATCAACTATAAATGGTTGATGTACGTAGGAGGAAAATATCGACACGGATGTCGGATTTTTCCGACAAGTGTTCACATCAACCATGGATGGTTGATGTATGTAGGAGGAAAAAATAATGGTAATAGTCTGTCTCGACCTGGAAGGTGTTCTTATTCCCGAAATGTGGATAGCTTTTGCGGAAGCTGTAAATGTTCCGGAACTTAAGCGGACTACGCGCGACGAGCCCGATTACGACAAGCTCATGAAATACAGACTCGATATATTAAAGGCTCACGGCTTCAAATTAAAGCAGATTCAGGACACCATAGATAAGATAGATCCCCTGCCGGGCGCAAAGGAATTTTTGGACAAGCTCAGAGAACGGGCTCAGGTAATAATCATAAGCGATACCTTTACCCAGTTCGGAGAGCCTATGATGAAAAAGCTCGGATATCCGACTTTGTTCTGCAACACCTTGGAGATTGCTGATGACGGCGAGATAACGGGATACAGGATGCGGGTTGAAAAATCCAAGCTCACAACCGTAAAGGCACTTCAATCCATAGGCTTTGAAACCATAGCGGCGGGTGACAGCTTCAACGACCTTGCCATGATCGAAGCGGGCAAAGCGGGATTTTTGTTCAGATCAACCGAGGCGATCAAAAAAGCTTATCCTCAATACCCCGCCTTTGAAGAATATGACGAACTTCTTGAAGCAATTACAAAGGCTATTTAAAAAAACAAGGGGCTGTTTTTACAGCCACTTGTTTTTTATCTGCGGAAATTCCGCTCCCCTCACATCTCCTTTATAAGTTCTATATAAGTGCCGAAACTAGGTCTGTTTTCCTTATTTACAGTATTAAAATTCCCCTTTTCGTTTAAATATTTTCCGCCGTAGATATCCTCTTCCACCTCTACCATACGCTCAATCTTAAACCCGAGCTTTTTCAAAAGATTTATTGAAATAATATTACCCCTTTTTACAAGCGCCTGAACCAGACAAAAGCCCAACACGGACTTTCCGTAGTCGAGAACCGCTGAGGCTACTTCCTTCGCATAGCCCATATTTTGCCTGCTTTTTGAAATTAAAAAGCCTATTTCCGGATGATCAAAGCCCTTCCTTATACTGAAACCGGCTCTTCCTATTAGTTCATTACTTTCTTTTTCTATTACGCTCCAGACCCCGAAGCCCATAAAACCGTACACCTTATCGATATAATCTTTCATATATCTCTTCTCATCCTCGGGATCGGAAAAAAGCCCTTCCATGTATCTGGTCATTTCAGGCTCCGAATATATCTTATACAGCTTATCAACGTCATCTACGGTTGTTTCCCTGATGAGGCAGCGTTTTGTTTGAAGAATATTCCACGGAAGTCCCTTTATTCTCTGATACGCCTTTAAATAAGAGTCAAAATCCACCTCTTCCGGCTCTGAAAAAATATATTTTATTCCGTCAAATTTTTCCGACGTATTTTCCCCATGTTCAAGAGCGGCAACACAAAAATTCTTTTCCGTAAGCAGCTTTGCACACTCCGCAATGTCCGTCACAAAAAGAGTTTTATCTAAAATATCCGCCGATTTATTCTCAATATGCCTCGCAAGCTCTTTATCTATTATGGAAGCTTCACATATAAGTATCTCCGCTTCCGCATTTTTACTCCTTAAATTTTCTATCGCTTTAAGGCAGCCGGGCAAAATTTTTTTTGACTCTTTATCAATAAGAAAGCTTATTTTTTTCATCTATACTCCATATTATATACAGATGCTTTTAAAATAATTATATATACAATTTACTCTCCGTTTGTGTACTTTTCGTTAAAATGCAGCCTCTATAAATTGAACCCCGCTACGGTCAATGTTATAATTTCGGCAGTCAAAATATTTTTTATCAAAAGAAAGAGGTGTCTTATGGCAGTAAACCCCATTGTAACTATTACTATGGAAGACGGCGGAGTAATAAAGGCGGAGCTTTATCCGGACATTGCGCCTAATACCGTTAATAATTTTATCAGTCTTATTAAAAAAAATTTTTATGACGGAGTGATTTTTCATCGTGTAATAAACGGATTTATGCTGCAGGGCGGAGATCCTGACGGAGTCGGAACGGGCGGTCCCGGATACTGTATTAAGGGCGAGTTTTCTTCAAACGGCTTTAAAAACGACTTAAAGCATACCGAAGGCGTTTTGTCCATGGCTCGTACCATGATCCCCGATTCGGCAGGCAGTCAGTTTTTTATTATGCATCGCACGTCTCCTCATCTCGACGGCGAATACGCCGCATTCGGAAAGGTCACGGAAGGGCTCGATATTGTTAACAAAATCGCAGAATGCGAAACCGACTACAGCGACAAGCCGCTTGAAGCAAAGGTTATGAAAAGCGTTACCGTAGATACCTTCGGGGTGGATTATCCGGAGCCGGAAAAGGTATAAGGTATTTAACGATTTTCCCTATAACGCTTCAACTTTGTGATATAGACAGTCAACCTGAAAATATATAAGATACAGTATTAAATTTCCCTGAAAAATTTTCCCGGGAAAGTTTCCTAGGAAATTTTCCTTTATAAAGGGAGGATGCCGAGTAATCTTTAATGACTACTCGGCATTATTATGAAAAAGTTTTATTTGCTAGTTTCGTCTGCTGACATTATTAGAATAGCAGCAATGAATGTATAGAAAATAATTTCAGGTAACTATTTCTTTAAAAACTTTTTAACAAATTGTGAACGACTTTTTCATTCCGGCACTATTATGTCCACCGCCTCATGCAGATTTTGTATTTTTACATGACTGTGGGCTCCGCCAAATTCTCCGTCCCTCGTCCATTTGACCTCCTCAGAGGACTCAAATTCAAGGCTGTCCGTATCAAAACGATACAGCATATCACTTTCTATATCCTTGTTTAACAAGGAGGCAACTATATTTGTAAGCTCCACGGGATTATTCGGCTGTCTGATAAGAGTAACCTCAAAAACCCCGTCATTCAGCTTCACATTTTTTCCCGTGATTTCTCTAAATCCTCCCACCGATACCGAATTTGTAACCATCCCTAAAATAAAGTCATCTTCTATAATCCTATCTTTGTATTTTACCCTCATATGATAAGACTTTGCATCGCCTATGCTCCTTATTCCTTCCAGAATATAGGCGATATGCCCCAAAAGATATTTTGCGTCCTGATCCGTTTCATAGGACACCTCCGTAAAAAGACCGAATGCCGCCGCATACACGAAATAGGAGTCGTTCATTTTTCCTATATCGCAGCTGAATTTTTCGCCATCAACCGCAATTCTCGCAGCTTCCTTCATTTCCGTAGGAATTTTGAGGCTTGCTGCAAAATCATTTGTAGTACCTGCGGGGATATAACCTATCGGAATTTTTCTATCCGAAATCATCATTCCCGACACAACCTCATCCATGGTTCCGTCTCCTCCGCAGCACACCAGCAGATCGTAATTGTCCTCTCTGCATCTGACCGCATCAACGGCATAGCCCTTACGCTTTGTAGGGCATACGGTAACCTGATATCCGGCATCGGAAAAAATCTCTATTATATCCGCAAGCTCGTCTTCTATCTGCGACTGACCGGAGTAAGGATTATATATAAATAAAAGCTTCGGATCGCCTTTCATATCTATTATTTTTTTACCTGTTCAAAGAAAACCGACATGCCCTCAATCGCTTCGTCCTCATCAATTCCGTCAGCCTCTATAAATGCGGAATCGCCCTCCATAAGTCCGAGAGTCATCATCCCCATTATGCTTTTGAGATTAACCTGCGCATTTTGAACCGATATATAAAGCCTGCTTTTGTAGCGGCTTGCCGTCTGCACCGCTTCCGCAAGGAAGTGTGTATCCGACTCGTTGATATTTCCTACAGTAATTTCCCTCTTTTTCATGCTTTCTCCTTAGATCAACTCATTACCCTTCATATTTTAACTGCCTATATAAATCCATAAGCTTCTGAAGTCTGTGGTTCATGCCCGATTTCCCCAGCGGAGGATCCATCGAATCCGCCAATTCCTGCAAGGTTGCCTCCGGCTGTGCCGCTCTCGCCCTCGCCGCATCCCTGAGAGCTTTCGGAAGTCTATTAAGCTCACCCTTTTCTTCAAGAAAATTTATGGCTTCCATCTGAGCTTCCGAGGCGTTTACAGTTTTATTGATATTGGCGGAGTCGCAATTGACTCTCCTGTTGACAGCTCCCCTAAGCTCCCTGCGGATGCGGTCATTTTCCATATCCATAAGGCTTTTATGTGCGCCCATAAGACTCAAAAGACGAGAAATATGCTCTCCTCCCTTTATATACACAACCGTGTACGATTTGCGCCTGATTTTACCCGCCCCTATTTCATAATACGAGAGAAGATCCGCGATTTTCAGAGCCTCTCCGTCGTTATCACAAACAAATTCAAGGTGATACGACTTTGACGGATTCGTCATGGAACCCTTTTCAAAAAAGTAAGAAGCCAACAGAATCCTGTTATTTTCGTCAATATTATACTCTTTCGTTCTGCTTGTAAAGCCTTTAACGCTGGCATTTAAGCCCTCTTTGAATACGCATTCTTTCAGCTCCGCCTTTACCTTTGCAGAAAAAGATGAACTCTTAGCCATTTGCTTTTTTTGCATCCCTATGCGCTATTTTTATTCCGTAATTTCCGCCGTCCTTAAGCGCTTCATAAACGGCATTTGCTATTGTAACGCTCCTGTGCTGACCTCCCGTACAGCCGATCGCAACCACAAGGCTGCTTTTACCCTCCTTTATGTAGCCGGGAATCAAAAACCTGAGCAGATCCTTTAATCTTTTCACAAATTCTCCCGCCTCCGCAAAAGCCATTACATAGTCTCTTACAGCCTCGTCATTTCCGGTTTTTGTCTTTAATTCCTCTATATAAAACGGATTGGGTAAAAACCTTACGTCAAATACCAGATCCGCATCAACGGGTATACCGTATTTGAATCCGAAGGATAAGATCGTTACCATAAGAGAGTTATAAGCCTTGTTGCTTACAAAGATATTTTCCAGCATTTCCCTAAGCTCTCTTGTAAGCAGCTGCGACGTATCTATCACATAATCCGCTTTTGCTCTTATTTCCTCAAGAATTTTTCTTTCTTTTATTATACCGTCCTCCACCCTAAGCTCTCCGGACAACGGGTGTGCTCTTCTTGTCTCCTTATATCTCCTTATAAGTATATCGTCGGAAGCGTCCATAAAAAGAACTTCAACGGGATAGCCCTTATCTCTGACCGCTCCGATTGCCGATATCACCTCTTCAAATTTATGGTCGGTTCTTACGTCAAGTCCGAGAGCGACCTTTGTAATTTCACTCGCCGGCATGCTCACCACCTCGGCAAACTTTTCAATAAGAGAAACCGGTAAATTGTCAACGCAGTAAAAGCCCAGATCCTCAAGCATTCTTATAGCGGTGGATTTTCCTCCTCCGCTCATGCCGGTTACTATTACAAATCTCATATCCGATCTCCGCCCTTAAAAATCTCCCAGCAGTATCACTTCTCTTTCAAGTGTCACTCCGCTGTTATCCTTTACCCTTTTTATTATTTCTTCCGTGAGCTTATAAATATCGCTTGCCGTCGCACCGTTTTTATTTATGACAAAGCCGCAATGCTTTTCGGACACCTGTGCACCTCCGATGCTGTATCCCTTTAACCCCGCATCCATTATGAGCTTTCCGGCAAAATAGCCCTCCGGTCTTTTGAAGGTGCTGCCCGCATTGGGGTAATCAAGGGGCTGTTTTTCTTTTCTTCTTTCAGCAAGCTCGTCCATTCTGCTTTTTATATTTACGCTGTCGCCTCTTTTAAGAGAAAAAACGGCTTCCGTAAAAATAAGCCTTCTCCTCCTTGCAACGCTTGTTCTATATCCGAATTCACATTCGGAGACGCTCAGCTCTATTTCTTTAACATCATCATCTTCAAAGTCAACCGCCTTTACGCTCTCCACGACGTCCTTCATTTCACCGCCGTAGGCTCCGGCATTCATGTACAACGCTCCGCCGACCTTACCCGGTATTCCGGATGCAAATTCAAGACCCTCCAGAGAATTATCAAAGGCGAACAGGCTGAGCCTGTTCAGTGAAATTCCGGCCCCTGCCCTTATCTTTTCTTTTCCGTCCTCAAGCTGAAGCTTAGCATCTTCAAAGCTCACGATCACGCCTCTGTAGCCCTTATCGGATACCAGAATATTTGAACCGTTTCCTATGACGGTGAAGGGCAGGTTTTTATTTTTCAGATATTTAATCAGCCTTCCGAGTATTTCCGTTGAAGACAGCTTTACAAAGACATCCGCACAGCCTCCGGCTCTAAAGCTGCTGTGCCTGTCCATAGGCTCCGATAACAGACATTTTCCTCTATCCGAAATTATATTCTCTATCTCTTTTATTATATCATCTGAAATCACTTGATTTATCCCGCCTTTCATACATCAGCTTTCTTCCATGGCTTTTCTTGCCTCTTCTCCCGCCTTCATTGACTCCTGGACTCTGTTGTAAAGCTCCCTGGCTGCGTCATACCCCATTTTTTTCTGACGTCTGTTGACTGCCGCCGTCTCCACTATAACGGCAAGATTTCTTCCAGGTCTTATAGGTATGTCATGACACAAAACCTTATTTCCGAGATATTCAACATGCTTTTCCTCAAGCCCCAGCCTGTCATAGTCCTTGTCCTTGTCCCAGTCTTCAAGATGTATTACAAGATCTATTGTAGCGGTATCCATTACCGACTGAACTCCGAATAGCATTTTAACGTCTATTATTCCTATTCCTCTAAGCTCTATAAAATGCTTTATTATATCAGGCGATCTTCCTACCAGCGTTTCTTCGCTTACTTTATGAATCTCCACGACATCATCGCTGACCAGTCTGTGTCCCCTTCTCAAAAGCTCAAGAGCCGCCTCGGATTTACCTATGCCGGACTCTCCCGTTATCAAAACTCCCTCGCCGTACACATCAACCAAAACACCGTGTATTCTTATGACGGGCGCAAGTTTTACGCCGAGCCATCTTATCGACTCCGCCATAATTTCGGCGGTCGCCCTTTCCGAAGAAAAAACCGGAACCTTATACTTTTCCGCAATCTCCAAAAACGGCTCCTCCGGCATCATTCCCCTTGAAAAAATTATACAGGGAATCCCCTGACTTAGAAGTCTTTCAAAGCAGGCTCTCTTTTTGGCTTTACTCATATGCTGTATATAGCTCTGCTCGACAAAGCCTATTATCTGGACTCTCTCCCGATCAAAATGCTCATAATATCCCGTAAGCTCAAGGGCGGGTCTGTTGATGTCGTTTTTGGTTATTTCCTTCCCCTCTATCAACTCGGGGGGCGTAAGGCTTATAAGCTTTAACTGCTCGACAAATCTGCTAAGTTCTACATTCATAAGCATCTCCTACGAATTAAAGTATTTAAAAATATTTTCCGCTTCTTTTTTCCGTATCCCGGGAACCTGCATCAAAGCTTCCGTATCGGCATCACGGATTTCCTGTATGGATTTAAAGTGCTGCATCAGAGCCTTTCTCCTTGCCGGTCCTATCCCTTCAATATCATCAAGTATGCTTTTTACCTGCGCCTTTCCCCTTAAAGATTTATGATAGGTAATTGCAAATCTGTGAGCCTCATCCTGAATGCGGGTTATCAGCTTGAATCCCTCGGAGCGCGTATCTATCGGAACTTCCGTATTATTATAATATAAGCCTCTCGTTCGGTGTCTGTCATCCTTTACCATTCCGCAAACAGGAATGTCTATTCCCAACTCATCAAGAACCCTAAGCGCTATATTTACCTGTCCTTTTCCTCCGTCCATGAGTATAAGATCCGGAAATTTTGTAAAGCTTCCGTATTGTGCGCTCTCTTCCCTTAATTCCAACTCTTTCTTTTCATCCGTTCCGTGTCTGAATCTTCTGGTAAGAACCTCGTGCATACATGCATAATCATTTGGACCCGCAACGGATTTAATCCTGAACTTGCGATAATCGCTTCTTTTGGGCTTTCCCTTTTCATACACCACCATAGAACCCACATTGGCAAAACCGCTGATATTTGAAATATCAAAGGCTTCCATTCTTTCTATTCCGCAAAGTCCGATCAGCCCCTCTATCTCCTTCACGGCTCCGATCGTTCTTCCCTCTTCTCTTTTCAGCCTTTCCTTATCCTGTGATAAGACAAGCTCGGCATTCTGTCTTGCAAGCTCCATCAGCTTTTCCTTCGAGCCTCTTTCCGGTACCTTTAAATATACCCTTTTTCCTCTTATATCTCCAAGCCATTTTTCAATAAGCTCCTGCTCTTCAATTTTGCGGGGAAGCATTATTTCCCTAGGAACGAAGGGAGTTCCCGAATAAAACTGTTTTATGAATTCGGAAAGGATATCCTTTTCTTCCTGCCTCCAAAGCATAAAAAAGTGTTCTCTTCCTATTATTTTTCCGTCTCTTACAAAAAACACCTGTATAACGACGTCATTGTCCTCGCTTACAGCCATAGCGATTATATCTCTGTCGTCCATGTCGGAGCTTGTGATTTTCTGCCTTTCATGAACGGCATTAAGGGCGGCTGCAAGATCTCTGTATTTGGCGGCTTCCTCAAAGAGCATTTCTTCGGATGCCTTTTCCATTTTGCCTTGAAGCTCCGCTATTATCTCCCTGTCGTTTCCCGACAGGATTTTTATCGCTTTTTCCACCCTGTCCGAATATTCCTCTTCGGTCACGCGGCCGCTCTCGCAGGGAGCGCAGCACATTTCCATATGAAAATATATACAGGCTCTTTCTTTGTCTATGTCCTTGGGAAGATTTCTGCTGCAGGTTCTGAGTTCGCAAAGTCTGTTTATCAGATCTATCGTATCCCTTACAGCCTGAGCCGACGGATACGGTCCGAAATATTTCGAGCTGTCTCTCTTTTGTACTCTTGAAAAAAGAACTCTGGGGTATTTTTCACCAACGGTCACCTTTATGAACGGATAAGTTTTGTCGTCTTTAAGAAGAGTATTATATCTCGGTCTGTTCTCTTTTATAAGGTTATTTTCCAGTATCAGGGCTTCCATTTCGGAATCTACCACTATGTACTCAAAGCGGGAAACCAACGCCGCCATTTGAGCAATCTGAGGTCCTCTTCCCGAAATTTTTTCAACAAAATAAGAGCGGACACGATTATGCAGGTTTTTAGCCTTTCCCACATACATTATCGTGTCCTCTTCGTCTCTCATGATATACACTCCCGCTCTGTGCGGGAGTTTTTTCAATTCGTCCTTTATATTAAAAAATTCACTCACTATCTATTTTTCTTCTTTGCCGCTATCGTCATTATCATCAAAAAGACCGCTTGAACGGGAAAATCTTCCCTCGGAATCATTGCTGAGCGCCTTCAGACGATCCATTGCGCTAAGGGGCTTGTCGTTATTTGAGCTCTGAGAGGCTTCTTCCTTTTTTGCCTCAGCCTCCGTTTTGCCTCCGTCTTTTATTGTCACGTTTACTTCGCAATCATTTACCTCGGCTTCAAACACGCAGGTCTCCTGTGAGCTTTGCTTTGCCTGAAGAAGCTGCTCATTTGCCTTAGGCTTTCTTACCGCCTTTTGAACGGATGAAGCGGCATCTTCTTCTCCCGAAAACTTGTTTTCGGGCTGTGAAAGCTTGCTTTCGGTATCAGCAGAGGCATTTTCAACAGGAGCTTCCTTGTCTTTAGGGCTTTGCTCCTCTTCTTTTTTTTGAGCCTCCTTCCATGAAGAAGTATCCGGAACATATTCGGCGTGATCGTTTCTCAGAGGCACGTTTTCTCCTACCATTTCGCTCTCTTTACGCCTTACGCTTATTCTTCCGTGAGCGGGTCTTTCCTTACCTTCTTCATCCTTTTCTTCAGGCTCGGGTATCCCCTCTATTCTGCGGAATATCTGCATAAATTCCTTGCCCGTTATGGTTTCATGCTCTATCAGATGCTGAGCCAGCTCGTCCATGGAATTTATGTGCTTATTTATGATATCCTTAGCTTCTTCATAGCAGGCTTCCAGATATTTACGAACCTCTTCATCGACCTCCGCAGCCGTTGCCTCGGAGCATATCATTTCTCTTACTCCGTCAAGGTATCTCGATCTTACCGCCTCAAGCTGCATAAGTCCGAATCTGTCGCTCATTCCGTACAGAGTGATCATATCTCTTGCCGTTGCCGTGGCTTTTTCTATATCATTTTGCGCACCCGTTGTAACGGTATTGAAAATAAGATCCTCTGCAGCCCGTCCTCCGAGAGTTACAACAATTTCATCATGAAGCTCGTCCTTTGTCATAAGGTATTTTTCTTCCTCGGGAACCTGCATGACATAGCCGAGAGCTCCCATAGTGCGGGGAATTATAGTAATCTTCTGTACCGGCTCGGTATTTTTTTGTGCGGCTGAAATGAGTGCATGTCCCACTTCATGATAAGCAACTATTTTTCTTTCTTCCTTACTTAAAATACGATCCTTCTTTTCCTTTCCTACAAGAACCTGTTCAACCGCTTCCATAAGATCCTTTTGATTGACCAGTTCTCTGCCCGCCTTTACGGCATTTATAGCGGCTTCATTTATCATATTTGCAAGATCCGAGCCCACAGCTCCGCTTGTTGCGAGAGCTATTCCTTTAAGGTCGACGCTTTCATCCATCCTCACATCTTTGGCATGTACCTTTAAAATAGCCTCTCGGCCTTTGAGGTCGGGCTTATCCACAATTATCCGTCTGTCAAACCTTCCCGGACGGAGCAGCGCCTTGTCCAGAATTTCAGGTCTGTTGGTTGCGCCCAGTATAAGCACTCCCTTACTCGAATCAAAGCCGTCCATCTCGGAAAGAAGCTGATTGAGCGTCTGCTCTCTTTCCTCGTTTCCTCCGCCATACTTGGAATCACGGCTTCTTCCTATTGCGTCTATCTCGTCGATAAATATGATACAGGGGGCATTTTTGGACGCTTCCTTAAACAGCTCTCTTACTCTGGAAGCTCCGACGCCGACATAAAGCTCTATAAAATCACTTCCCGCAAGCGAATAAAAAGGAACATGGGCTTCGCCCGCTACCGCCTTTGCAAGAAGGGTCTTTCCCGTTCCGGGAGGTCCTACAAGCAGAGCTCCTTTGGGAAGTCTCGCTCCGATCCCCGAATATTTTCCCGGATTGTGGAGAAAATCCACCACCTCTACAAGAGACTCCTTGGCTTCATCCTCGCCCGCAACATCTTTAAAGGTAACTCCGGTTTCCCTCTGCACATATACCTTTGCATTGGACTTTCCTATTGAAAAAGGCCCTCCCGACCTGTTCATTCTTCTGAAAAGCAGAGTAAACAAGCCCCACATTAAGAGTACAGGAAGCAGGTAGGTTAAAACTATATTAAATATCGTTGACGATATGTCGGGTACATAAGGAATTATCTCGACGTCATACTTAAGAAGTCTTGCGGTAAGCGTGGTGTAATCCTCAGCCATACCCGTATAATATTTCAGATAAGGGCTGTTCTTGGGCGTTGCGGTTATTCTGGAATCCTGTATCTCAACGGACTGTATTTCACCGTTTTCAACCATTTTAATGAATTCGTTGTAT
This sequence comes from uncultured Lachnospiraceae bacterium, assembly GCA_963553525.1. Taxonomy (GTDB): domain Bacteria; phylum Bacillota; class Clostridia; order Lachnospirales; family Lachnospiraceae; genus Butyrivibrio. The sequence continues at coordinate 43,595 of CAUVOD010000001.1, forward strand.
GATTTCTGAGTTTGCCTTGAGCTGCTCAAAAGTCTCGTAATCGAATTCATAATCAACAGAGTTATTACCAGCGCAACGAGAAGCAGCAGCAAGGATTGTCGTCTGGGGGAGTTTCCGCCCGTTCCGTTTCCGCCGCCGTTTTGATTTGTACCGCTATTATTAGGCTGATTTTGATTTTCCATATTTTCCCTTTCGCAAAGCCGATTCCACTTTACGCATATAGGCTAACTATATACTGTGTTTATTCTGTGTTGTTTTTATAAGGGTTGAATTAATAAGTAATAAATTAACTCTTTTCACAGCAAAATAAACTCTGTCGCAAAATATCACGATCTGTATTCCGGTTTTTCCAGATCCGCCAAAGATACTACGCTATATCTTATTTCGGCACGACCGCCGCCAAAATCCTTTAACTTGTTTCCTATTCTTCTATATACGATTTCACAATCCTCTCTGCTTGTTCCCGACAGCAGTATGAGATACTGCGAAGCGTTGTATTTACAGTAAACGTCACCCTGGCGCAGCGCCGACGCTATCGCTTTGTAAAGAGTTTCGGACATATCATTCCTCTTTTCCTCGTTTCGAATGATTTTGCCCTCATAGTCCACGAGCGTACACAGCATCATATATACCGACTCTCCGGTTCTCGCCATATTTCTGCTGAGAATATGATAGGCGTCTATGAAGCTCGGATACGAGCAGTCATATGCTCCCGCAAGCATATCCTCTTCAACAACCTTGCGATTTTCAAGCAGGCTTCCTCTGATCTCATCTATGCGGTCGGGCTCGATTTCAACCCCGTCCTTGCCCTTCATGAGCTGATAACAGTTAAGAAGCCTCGGGCTTGCGCTTATTCCCAGCTCCTGCTCATAATATCTGACGGTTTTATCATAAAGCTTGTAGGCTTCTTTATAGCTGCCCTTACCTATAAGAGCCTCTATTTCACCCACCTGCCAGCTTCTGTCCGGATAAATTTCCGAAGCCTTATGATAGATTAAGAGCATATCATCAAAGCTTCCCTTTTCACTGTAATAAGCTCCCAGCCACTCAACGGCATCTTCATACATATTTTGTAAATCCACACTTCTGGATATTACCCATATTTCCGTCCTGAGCTCGGGCAGCAGATCTCCCTTGTATAAATCTACCGCTCTTCTGTAAAATACGTGTCTGTCCTCGTCATATTCAGACGCCTCCGCTTTTTTTATATTTGCGATAAAATCGTCTACATCCAGAACCAGCCTAAGTTTGGGATCGGGAAAATACGACCCCGACCTTTTTACGATGTAATCATACTTAGGCAAACCCGCTCTTACCATCTGGAGTCTCATCTGATATATGAGATTGTTCATACTGTTATTTACATTTGCACGCTCTTCGCCCTCATATAAGGTATGGAGCAGTCGGTCTTTGGTAACTCCCTCTTCCTTGCATAACCAAATCAGCTGTAATAATTGTATGAATTTTGCTGTCGTATTTCTGCCAAGGGCTACCTCAGAATCAAGATATGAAATTTTAAATCCCCCAAGCATGGAAATATTCAGTTCATCCATGTATTGCCCCCGTAGATTATTTGTATTTATAACTAAATAGCTTCATTTTCCAATATGTTTACTAAAAAATCAACCCTTACACATTCATAGGCTCGACATTTAAAATACTCACCTCATAGCTGCACTCGGGACTTACCGTAACTCTTACCTTTTCGCCCGCTTTATGCCCTCTTAACGCTTTTCCCAGAGGGGACGCCATGGTGATCCTATTGCTCAGGGAATCTCCCCTTATGGCGGTAACTACCGAAAATTTCATTTCTTTTCCCGTAGCTTCCATTCGCACCGTCACCGTTTTGTCCACTCCCACCTCGTCCGCATCCGAAGTGTCTTTTATTATTCTTGCGGTACGAACCATTCTTTCGAGATACCTTATGCGGCTTTCATTTTTATTTTTTGCTTTTTTAGCCGCATAATACTCGAAATTTTCACTGAGATCTCCAAGTGCCCTCGCAGTCTTGACGTCCTCCAAAAGCCTTTGTCTGACTACCACCTTGAGGTATTCGATCTCTTCTTCCATATTTTTTATATCTTTTTCGGTAAGCTCATCGTACATTTTATATAACCGCTTTTTATTTTACGCTGAGCAGCTCTGAAACTCCGAGTCTTTCAGGTCCCGCCTTCTTTTCATTATCGACGGGATAGCCTACCGCTATGATCGCGCTTACTCTTTGTCCCTCGGAATGCCGGCAAGCTTTGCAACTTTTTCATAATCATAAATTCCGAGAATTACGGTTCCGAGTCCGAGACTGTAAGCGGAAAGGCAAAAGGTCTGAGTCGCAATACCGGCGTCGAAGGACTCCCAGTGCCTCTCAAGAGACGTAGAGAAAGAGCCGTCCTTTTCATAGCCCGATATCTTTTCAACCGATGACACAATAACTATCATAGAAGCTCTGTCGACAGTTTTTTGGTTGAATTCAAAATCAAGCATTGCCTCGTCTGCCAATTTTTTCTTAAGCTCCTTATCAAAAACCGCCGTATATCTGGTTGTCTGCGTATTCTTCCAGCTGGGAGCGAACCTTGCAAGCTCAACCACCTTTTTTATATCTTCCTCGGTTACCGGAGTATCTGCAAATTTGCGGACGCTTCTTCTGTATTCAATAACATCTTTAAAATCCATGCTGTAATTCCTCCTTAATTATAGCTGAAAATCAACTTTTTCTTCACGGATATGCCGTTACGATCCCGATTATTATAAATCGGTTTTTTATTACACACAACAGTATTTTTGAGCTATAATGCTCATCATGAAACTTTTATTTACCGATCTTGACGGAACTCTGCTTGCCGACAACAAAGACATCTGTGAAAAGAATCTCAGGGCAATAGAGCTCCTTTATAAAAGCGGAAACGGGCTTGTACTCTCATCAGGAAGAAATATAAGCAGCCTCACACTTATTGCCGACAGACTTGATCTTAGATCCAGGGGCTGTTTTTGCATTGCGTTCAACGGAGCAAGAATTTTTGATTTATATGAACAGAAATCCGTATATAAAAGTTCCATACCGCTTGATATTGCGGAAAAAATATTCGAGGATGTAAATGACTGCGGACTTCATATACAGACCTATGACGAAAAGGATGTTATATGTGAAAGCGAAAACGAAAATCTGCTTTCATATATAAAGGAAACCTCCTGCTCTTATGTGATAGCTGAAAATGCGGTTTCGTATCTCAGAGCCTCCGGCGCTTTACCGCCCAAAATTCTTGTTACCTCAAGAGAACATCCCGAAAAGCTTAAAGAGCTCAATTCCATGCTCAAAAAAAAGTACGAAAGCGATATAGAAACCTACTATTCCAGTCCCATTATTCTGGAGATAGTAAACAGAGGAGTTTCAAAGGGCGCAGCTCTCGAAAAGCTTTGCAGGCTCCTGGGAGTTCCCGTTGCAAACAGCGTTGCGGCGGGAGACGCCATGAACGACCTTTCACTTTTGTCGTCCGCAGGAATTGCCTGTGCCGTAAAAAACAGTCTTGAAGAGCTTAAACCTCACGCCGATTATGTAACCTCTCTGGACAACAACGACGGTGCCGTGGCGGAAATAATAGAAAAATTTATACTTTAATCTTCTCTCTGCGCTGCGAGTCTGGTTTCAAACTCCTCAAAGGTATTTCCCCTGTCATATCTGAATACGGCGGATGATTTCGGAAGTACCGTAAGTATAAGCCTTCCGTCCATTGTGGTTCTGAGCAGAGGAGTCGCGACAAAGCCGGCTGTTGTGGTACACATTTTTCTTTCCATCAACGAATTTTTCGGAACTCCCAACTTCCTTATGTTAAAGGCTCTGGTCAGAGCGTAGTCATTGGTATTTACGATCACAAGACTTGCCGCACCGTCGCAAAAGCGTCCGTAGGCTATAAGTCCGTTATCCGCTTCTATAAGGGTAATTGCTCCTTCCGCAAGCTCCCTGCTCTCATGTCTTATTTTGATAAGCTTTTTATGAAAACTCAGCATTTCGGGGTCTTCTTTTCCCCACGGATAGCATCTTCTGTTGTCGGGATCGGTATATCCGCAAAGACCTGCCTCATCACCGTAATAAATGGTCGAGGCTCCCATCCATGTGAACTGTACAACCGCCGCCATCATATATTCATACTTTCTTATATCCCTGGCCGCCGACTCCCAGCCCAGAAGCGAAGCTCTTCCGACCTTTCTGTTCGTCCTCGTCAAAAATCTTGAATGGTCATGATTTGACAACTGGTTCATAGCCATATATGAGGACTGTATCGGGAAATTTTTGGACGCTTCATGCAGCATTCCCCTTAGGAACAATTTTACATCGCCTTCTTTTTCCCTGGAATATTCATCGGAATGCTTTTCCATCCCCGTTATAAAGTATGACAGAGGCTCCATAAAGGAATCGTAGTTCATAACGCTGTCCCATATGCCGCTGCAGAGCCAGGGTGCGTTATCTCCGTAATTTTCCGCAATTATTACAGCCTCGGGATTGGCTGATTTTACTTCATCTCTGAATCTCTTCCAGAATTTAAGATTGAACTCTCTTGAATGCCCGAGATCCGCCGCAACGTCAAGCCTCCATCCGTCGGCATTATAGGGCGAAGATACCCATTTTTTAGCTATTCTGAATATCTCATTGCTTAGAGCTTCGGAGTCTTCGTAATTAAGCTTGGGGAGGGTATCGAAGCCCCACCAGCATTCATATTTGCTTTCCGGACTGTCATTATTTTCAAAATTAAAATATTCTCTGTATATGGAATTTATATCCGAATACGCTCCTTTTTGACTTCCGTCCGCATCCTTATATATGCCCTCCTTATCAAACCATCTGTTAAATGAACCGCAATGGTTGAACACTCCGTCAAGTATTACCTTTATGTTGTTTTCATGCGCTTTTTCAACCAAACTTATAAAAAGCTCGTCGGAAGCCTCCAAATTAACCTTGCTTGTTACCCGCTTTATATATCTTTCAGCTTCGGAATTATCTTTTTTGCCATAGACGAGATCGCCCCCATCCTCAATTATCACTCCGAAATGGGGATCCACATGATCATAATCCTGAGTGTCATATTTGTGACTTGACGGAGATACGAATATCGGATTCAGATATATCGCGTCTATTCCGAGGTCTTTAAGATAAGGGAGCTTATCTATTATCCCCTGTAAATCCCCTCCGTAAAAGTGTCTGTAATCGTCGCTGCATCTCGGAGGCTTGTTCCAATCGTTCACCTTTTTTACAGGCTTTCCCAAATACAGATATTCTCCGCTCAGCACGTCGTTGCTTTTGTCACCGTTGCAAAACCTGTCAACCATTATCTGATAAAATACAGCTCCCTTTGCCCAATCGGGAGTTTTAAAGCCGGGAACCATTAAGAAATGAGTATGTGCCTTATCCAAAGAATACGTTACGGATACGCCCCGTCTGTCATAATAATAAATTTCGTTATTTTCGGTTTCAATCCTGAAATAATATCTGAACGCTTCTTTGCCCACATTGAAGGTTGTTTTAAAAAAATCTATTCCTTCCCTTGACTCATAAAAATAAAGTCTGTGCTCTTCCTTAGTTTCAGTACACAAAAAGCAGGCTGCCACGCCGTCTGACGGACAGCGCAAAATAAAGGAAGCCTCCTCGCCGATCGAAGGCTCGGAGGGTTCCAGATAATCTTTTACACAATCATGAAATACAAGTTCTTTATCTATCATATTCAGCTTTTTAATAATTCGGAAATATCGACCTTTCCGGACTTCCCCTCGAAAAACTTTTCAAACTCTTCTCTTCCGATTTTTTCCTTTTCAAGAAGAAGCTTGCTTGAAGCGTGAAGCACATCCATATTGTCAAGTATGATTTCTCTTGCCTTGGCATAGCAGCCGTCTATTATGCGCTTTACCTCTTCATCAATCTGTCCGGCTATATGCTCGGAATTCTTTTTGGAATGACCTATATCATAGCCGAGGAATACCTCGTCGCTTTCCTCCTCGTAATTTATCATTCCTATTCTGCCGCTCATGCCGTAGCGTGTGACCATGGCTCTGGCGGTCTGAGTGGCTTTTTGAATATCGGAGGATGCTCCTGTCGTTATATCTCCGAAAATGATATCCTCGGCAATTCTTCCTCCCAGAGAAACCATTATCTGCTGAAACATTTTGCTTCTGGTTATAAACATTTCATCTTTTTCCGGAAGAGGCATGGTGTAGCCCGCAGCTCCAAGTCCGGTAGGAATGATAGATACGGTGTAGACGGGACCTACATCGGGAAGCAGATGGAACAAAATTGCATGACCCGTTTCATGATATGCGGTAATCTTCTTTTCTTCATCGGAAATAATTCTGCTCTTTTTCTCAGTTCCTATTCCGACTTTAATGACAGACTCCTTAATATCATTTTGCGTTATAAAGCCTCTGTCCTTCATGGCGGCGCTGATGGCGGATTCATTTAAGAGATTTTCAAGATCAGCCCCCGTAAAGCCCGCAGTGGTCTGGGCAATCTGCTTTAAGTCCACGTCCTCCGCCAGCGGCTTGTTGCGTGCATGAACCTTTAATATGCTCTCACGCCCTCCGACGTCGGGACGTGTAACCGTAATCTTTCTGTCAAATCTTCCGGGACGCATAATTGCGGGATCAAGTATATCAACCCTGTTGGTTGCCGCCATTACTATGATGCCTTCGTTTATACCGAAGCCGTCCATTTCAACAAGCAGCTGATTGAGGGTCTGTTCCCTCTCATCATGACCGCCTCCCATTCCCGCACCTCTTCGTCTTGCAACGGCATCTATTTCATCAATAAAAACGATACAGGGAGCATGTCTTTTTGCGTCAATAAAAAGATCTCTGACTCTTGAAGCTCCCACGCCTACAAACATTTCTACGAAGTCGGAGCCCGATATCGTAAAAAACGGAACTCCCGCCTCACCCGCAATGGCTCTTGCGAGCAGCGTTTTTCCGGTTCCCGGCGAGCCTTCCATAAGAATGCCCTTGGGAATCCTTGCTCCCACCTTGGTAAATCTTGCCGGGTCCTTCAAAAAGGTTATTATTTCCTGAAGCTGTTCTTTTTCCTCCTCCAGACCCGCCACGTCCTCAAGTTTATTTTTATTTTCTTCGGGATTAGCCATCTTGGCTCTGCTTTTTCCGAAATTCATCATTCCTGAATTTGCGGCGCTCTGACCTCCTCCGGTAGGATTGTTCATCATAGCCATTATCAACACCATGACCACAATGCCCACTATTATCGGTATGAAAACGGTCATCACATAGTTTTCTCCCGGAATATCAGCCACTATGGCGTCAATTCCTTTGGCTCTGAGCAGGGTCTCGGCTTCCTTAACATCCGTCACATAGAGGCTCTTTTGAGTTCCGTCGGACAGAGCTATTTTAACCGACCCGCTGTCCGATCCGCTGTTAGGACGAATCACGGCATTCTCCACCTTTCCGGAGTTCAGATCGGCTTCAAGCCTGCCGAGAGTATAAGAAGTATCCCCCTTCAAGATGTTATTCCTGGTAAGCTCTAAAATAACAAATACCGCAATACATAAAATCATTATTGCGAAATATCCGTTAATCATACCCGTTCTTTTTCTGTTCACTTAATTCTCCTTAAAAGAAATCTTACCTATATACGGGAGATTGCGATGTCTCTGGTCATAGTCAAGTCCGAAGCCGACAACAAATTCATCCGGTATGGTAAAGCCTATATAATCTACTGAAACTCCGTCAACCGCTCGTCTGTCGGGCTTATCCAAAAGAGTTGCCAGTTTTAACGACGACGGACCTCTTTCCTCAAGCAGCTTTACAAGGTATGACAGGGTTCTGCCCGAGTCTATTATGTCCTCTACAAGCAGCACGTCTTTTCCCTCAAGCGGCTCGTCCAGATCCTTTATTATTTTTATAACTCCCGTGGATTTGGTGGCTGCTCCGTAGCTGGATACGGACATGAAATCCATGGTAACGGGAATGGTTATATATTTTGCAAGCTCACACATAAAAAAAATTGCTCCCTTGAGCACGCCTATTATATGGATATGATGCCCTTCATAATCTCTGCTTATCTGCGCCCCGAGCTCTTTGATACGCTTATAAAGCTCTTCTTCAGATATAAGAGTTTCAACCTCTTCAGTTCTCATATATATTACCTCCGATTTTATTAAATGACCCGTTTATCAACCTTAACCAATGTACTCTGTTTTTATAAGTCCAAGCCTGAGCGCCATCCTTAAGCCGGCGGATACTGCGGCCGCTGTTCTTTATTCTGCAAACTCAACCTCAGCATTGTCTCTGTACCCTTATAGGCAAGCAATCCCGGCTCGGTATAAAAACCCGGTATCCAGAGAATGCGGTTTTTAAGGCACATTACAAGCATTGTCCCCCTGATATATGCGGGTATCTTAACATCCGTCATATATTTTTTCAAGGGCTTATGCCGCCCGCCGCCTATACGGATAAGGTCTCCGTGCATTGCGTGTCTGAATACGAAATCACACTTTTCCGAATCCATACATTTTATGACCTTGTCGAAGTCAAGTATATTTATATATTCCCTTTGCAGAGGATCCTTTGTTTCATAAATGAGCGGATTTAATTTTTCTCCGTCAGGCTTTTTTAATACGGCTTCAAGGATAACGGAATCCGATTTTGAAGCTTTGAATATCTCTTTTTTATATCCCACTCTGCTTATATCAAATATAATCAAGGTTTCATCGCCGCTGCTTCGGCTCTTTCCCGTAAAATACAGCTTATTGTACTCTCTCTGCGCCCTTATATCCCCTTTTAATTCCACATAGGAAACGCCTGCCGTCGTTTTACACATATCAATTATGGCTTCTACATGCCTTCTGCTGAGGTCAACAGCGCTTTCGTCTTTATTTTTGTTATATTCGGCATATAAGCGTCGTATGATCTCGGTTCTAAGATATTCATCTTCGCAATTCAATATATCTATATCGATTTTACCGGTCTCGGCTACCAGACACTTTAAATAGCTCTTATTTATCTGCACGTTCAAATATTTTTGCATGCGAGCCATATCCATAGCACAATCAGCCATATGCTCGGCTGCTCTTCTATTTATATTTTTTTTCACGTACGGAATAAGCTCGTTTCTTAGTGCGTTTCTTGTATATGCGGTGTCCGCATTCGTCTCATCGGTCCGCCACTCTATGCCCCTTTCATTGAGATATTGCTCAATATCCTTTCTCGGTATCGTCAGCATGGGACGGATTATATCCGATCTTATCCGGGATATTCCCTTAAGTCCCCTTACACCGCTGCCCCTGAATAAATTCATGAGCAGGGTCTCTGCATTATCATCCATATTGTGAGCTATCGCTATTTTTGTATTTCCATCAGACTCTTCTTCAAGAGCTCTATATCTTAATCTTCTTGCAGCGTCCTCAAGGCTTAAATGCTCATTTTGGGCAAAGCCTGCCGCATCCACGTATTTTATACGGCACTCAATATCCAGTTCCGTGCACAGCCTTTCCACATACCTGGAATCATCGTCCGCACTCCGTCCTCTTATACCGTGATGGACATGCACACAGATCAGGTCGAATCTGATAATATTATTCCGTCTTATTCTGCTTAAGATGTGGAGAAGGCAGCTGCTGTCCGCACCGCCGGATACTGCGGCTATTAACCTTTCCCCGTCCCTTATCATATCTTTTTCTTTAATCTGCTTTACAACCTTGTCCAATAAATCCATAATCTGCGCACTGTGAAACGGGCTTTAGAGTTTATACTTTACAATCGGTCGTCTGACGGTTAATTATTCAAAAAAACAGCCCAGACCTTACAGTCTGAGCGGCTCTTCTTTAGATGAAGCTTTTAACAGCCCAAAATTACATTTTATTTTGATTCGGAATTTCTGAAAATAATTTCGTCTCCATAAACAAGACCGAGCTTATCCTTTGCGATCTCTTCAATGAATTTTCGAGTTTGCGTGTATTTTTCATACTCCGCTATTTCATCCGCTCTATTTATTTGTTCCGTTATACGCTCCTCCAGCACAGTCTCCATAGCCTCCAATTCGCTAAGAGTATTCATAAGCTCCATACCCTTTACGGCGACTACAATCATAAGTATGCTCACCACTAAAACCACAAGGATCATACCTTTGCGCTGGTCACGTCTTCTTCCCTGAATTACGGTCGACATCCAATTAACCTTTTATTCTTTATCAAATTTTATACATATAATATCGGATACTTTTGAAATATTGATAGATATATTTTAGATATATTTCGTCTCTTTTGCAACACGGTATATATTGTGTCTGCCGTGACTTTATACCACAAGATAGAGCCGCTTATGCTATATATATTTATACATATTCTCCGCATTTTCTTTTCTTACGCTCTCCTGTACGTCCAAAACCTCGACCTTAACTTCCTTTGTTCCGAACAATATTGTGATCCTGTCTCCTATTTTTACCGCCGTACTCGCCCTTGCCTCTTTATCGTTTATCAAAACTCTTCCCGCATCGCAGGCCTCATTCGCTATCGTTCTTCTTTTTATCAGCCTGCTTACCTTCAGGTATTTGTCCAATCTCATCTGAATATTCTCCTATCTACGGTGTCAACTGCCACTATTACGGCATTTTCCAAGGTTTAGAGCAGCTCCGTTTCCTTCTCACTGCCTACGTAAAAAAACATCCACGGAAATTCCCGTGGATGCTTGAAAATTCAAGAATATACGCCGTATCAATTATTTCTTGTTAACAGCGTCCTTAAGAGCCTTACCTGCCTTGAACTTAGGAGCATTTGATGCAGGAATCTTCATAGAAGCACCTGTCTGAGGATTTCTTCCCTCTCTTGCAGCTCTCTTGGAAACTTCAAAAGTACCGAAGCCTACAAGCTGAACCTTTCCTTTCTTCTTAAGCTCCTTTGTAACTGTCTCTGTAAAAGCGTTGATGACTGTCTCAACATCCTTCTTTGAAAGTTTTGAAGTCTTAGCAACTGCTGCTACAAGCTCTGTTTTATTCATGTTAAATTCCTCCTGTTAGAGTCAAAACTTGACGCTCTACTGCGTCGTACTTATCTATTTATAGGCTTTTCATCTCTGTTTGTCAAGAAAAAAAGCTTATTTTATGGGGGTTTAAAGGCAAAAAAATATTTTTTAAGACAATTTTTATTTTTTTATGCGGAACTATACTTATCTGCGAAGATTTTTAATCGTAAAACCGTAAAGGTTTTAATCTGCCGCTATTCGGCATTTCCCAAGGTCTCAAGCAGCCCCGGCTTCCTTCTCTTTGCCTGTGTAAATAAAAAAATCCGGTTTCTGTGAGACAAACAGGCTCCCCTGTAACACATGAAATATCGAGCTTAGTGCTGCTTCGTTCCCGACCTGACACGGTTCGCAGGCTTTCATTGCACAGGACCGATTTGTCTCACAGAAACCGGATTCTAAAAGTTATTTATATCAATATTTCAACATTTATGCAACATCCGGTTCAAAGAATTTCATTTTTTGAATAATTTCGCTTCTACCGTTTTAAATGACAGAGGATACAGACCCAGCATTAAAAACGATACCAGGAAGTATCTTGCGCATCTTACCATATATGCAGCGCTTGTACCTGACGTCAGAAACTCGGCTGAAAACGGCAGCTTGCATACGGTATTTAGAGCATAGTACAATCCCATGCCCGCAACAAGTCTAAGCAAGGCTGCGGGAACATTTCTCGTGCTCTCAAACTTTATATAACGCTCCTCTATCGTGTTTGCAAGAAAATATCCCGCCATAACTCCATAGCAGGTATAATAGTCGTTTGTTCTGCAATAAAACATTCCCGGAAGACACATAAGAAGCAGAGCAACATAGAGTATCCCTCTTTTTTGCGTCTTACCCTGTATGTAGGAAAGTGCAAACAAAATTACCGTTCCCAAAATCCAGCCGCTTAATACATCCGTAGGATAATGAACTCCGAGCGCTATTCTTGATAAACCTATCAAAAGCGGCATAACAATTCCTATCGCCGTCAAAACGAAAGATTTTTTATACAAAAAGCTTGCTTTCTGAAGCCCGGTTTCCGGCTTGACATTTCTTCTTATCAGAGGCAGCGAGCCGTACATAATAACCGAATTTGTCGAATGACCGCTCGGAAAGGAAAAGCCCTGAGCGGATATATCGTAGATATCTCCCGAATGAACCGGCTTTAAGCAGCGTATCGCCTCATGGTCGAAATACGGTCTTCTCCTTAGCGCCAGATTTTTCAAAAGCGGTGTGAACACTATTCCCGCTATGATATTGAGCCCTATATACTGCGCCGCCTTTTTATCGTATACCCAGTACAAAAATCCCAATATACCTACCAGAAGCGCTTCTTCTCCGCATATGGTGAAAAATGACGCCGCGGCGGTCAGGGCTGTTCCCATAAAGCTCTGAATCCATGTCATAAGCTCTACTTCAAAATTAAAATAGAATGTACTTCCCATAAGCACCTCTCCCGGTTTATTTTTCGTCCGGACAGGATATTTCAGCGATCGCTTCTATTGTACCGTGAAGCCTTGATACAAGAGTAGTCTTGGATGCCCTGTAATACATCTCTTTTCCTTCCCGCTTTGAAACGATAAGTCCCGCCGCCTTTAAAAGTCTCAAATGATGCGATACCGCAGGACTTGACATCTTGACAAGGGCGGCGATATTTATAACGCATTCCTCGGTATGGCAGAGCAGCCAAAAAATTCTGAGTCTTGAAGGATCGCCAAGCTGCTTCATTGCCTCCGCAACAGCATAAACCTGCTCATCGTCAGGCAATATCCCCAGTATACGCTTTTCTTCTTCTTTGCTGTGATGTGAATGTGGAAGTCTGTTGTTCTCCGGCATTTATTTTCCCTCTTAAAATAATTTTTTGCCATTAGCGTTGCAGACGCTAACTTTTCACGACAAGTCACGACAAGTTACACTATCATATTTTCGGTGCTTTTTGCAAGTGGTTCTTATTTTTTAGAAAAAGTTTATTTAATCGTTTTGTTGTATTCCGAAAACGGCTTTTTATAAAAAGATCCTCGGGATACTCCCGGGGATCTTTTACAAATTTTAATTTTTTCTTAGATAAACGGAGTCTGCCTTCAATCCTTTAGCGGCATGGCATCCCGTTTTTCTGTATAGTGATGAGCCTCTTCAAGCATCTGATTCTTAACCTTCATGAGCCTTATCTGACTTGAACGCTCCGCTTCGTCAAGCTTCATGGTGATGTACTTGATATTGCTTCTGTATCCGGGTATCATGACATACTCAAGAGCATTAACCCTTCTTCTGGTCTTCTCTATTTCCACCGCCATCAGCTGACAGCTCTTTTCAACCTCGGCAAGCTTGAGCATATCCTCCTGCATATTTGCAAGCGAATAAACAGCATCATCAAGATCGCCCGAAGTAAAAGCGAAGCCGTAGGAATATATGTCATTAGGATCGCTTGTACGGTATTTAACCTCGAATCTGGGCACGTTTACGCTCATGATATTCGCCGTATTCACCTCGACGGATACCTCCTGCTTAGGCGCCATAAAAGCTACGGCAACCGCCTCATCGCTCATGGTGGCTTTGGCAAGCGCAAAGTTTTTATTGACCTGCTCCATTCCCTTTTCGACCTTTTCCCTAAGCTCCTTATTTATGCGTACAAGGTCAAGGAACTGCCTCATAAGCTCGTCACGTTTATCCTTTAATAGCTTATGTCCCCTGACGGCTGTCTTAAGCTTGGATTTAAGCCTGGTCAGCTCCATACGGGTTGCATTAACTGTTGCCATATATTATCTCCCTTCCGGCATTACTTCTTATCGTAATACTGATCAAGGTATTCGTCTTTGATACGTTTCAGCTCGGATCTGGGAAGTATGCGGAGCAGCTCCCAGCCTATATCCAGAGTTTCTTCAATGGAACGATCCGTTCTGAAGCCCTGTGAAACATATTTTTCCTCAAACTCATCCGCAAACTTGGCATAGAGCTTGTCAACCTCCGTAAGAGCGGCTTCGCCGAGTATAACCATAAGCTCCTTGGCATCCTTGCCTCTTGCATAAGCGGCAAAGAGCTGGTTCATGGTATTGGCATGATCCTCACGGGTCTTGCCCTCGCCTATACCCTTATCCTTAAGACGCGAAAGTGAAGGAAGAACATTTATAGGCGGCTGAAGTCCCTTTCTCTGAAGATCGCGGGAAAGAATGATCTGTCCCTCCGTAATATATCCCGTAAGGTCGGGGATAGGATGGGTAATATCCTCTTCCGGCATGGACAAAATAGGTATCATGGTGATTGACCCGTTTTTGCCCTTCTGACGTCCCGCACGCTCATAAAGCTGTGCAAGATCGGTATACATGTATCCGGGATATCCGCGGCGTCCGGGAACCTCCTTGCGTGCAGCCGAAACCTCACGAAGAGCGTCGGCGTAGTTTGTTATATCCGTAAGTATGACAAGAACGTGCATGTTCTTTTCAAATGCGAGATACTCCGCAGCCGTAAGAGCCATACGGGGTGTCGCTATACGTTCAACGGCGGGATTGTTTGCCAGATTGATGAACAGAACAGCCCTGTCAATAGCTCCCGTCTCTCTGAAAGATTCTATAAAGAAATTCGACTCCTCGAAAGTGATACCCATAGCTGCAAACACAACGGCGAAGGGCTCTGAGGTTCCTACAACCTTTGCCTGTCTTGCTATCTGAGCCGCAAGCTCGGCATGAGGAAGACCCGCCGCCGAGAAAATGGGAAGCTTTTGACCTCTTACAAGCGTATTCAGACCGTCAATGGCTGATACGCCCGTCTGGATAAACTCCTCGGGATATGTACGTGCCGCAGGATTCATGGCAAGTCCGTTAATATCTCTTCTCTGCTCCGGAAGAATTTCGGGACCGCCGTCAATAGGTCTGCCCATACCGTCAAATACACGTGACAGCATATCCTCGGATACGCCCAGTTCCATCGATCTTCCGAGGAAACGAACCTTCGAGCTCTCGAGGTTGATACCCGTAGACGACTCGAACAACTGAACCAGAGCATTTCCGTCATCTATCTCGAGAACACGGCAGCGTCTTTTTTCACCGTTTACAAGCTCTATTTCACCGAGTTCATCATACGCAACATTCTCAACGCCACGCACAAGCATCAGAGGACCGGCGACTTCCTGTATTGTTCTATATTCTTTAGCCATTATTACTCTCCTTTATAAGCCTCTGAAAAGACATCAGATATCGTCCTTAGCACTTGCAACCGCTTCGGCTTCCTGCATAAGCGCTCTTTCGATCTCTGCGTAACGTTCATCCACCTTTGATTCATCCGTATACTTGAAACGTCCGATAGGCTCACGCACTTCCATAGCAACGAGCTTATTGATGTCGGCTCCCTTTGCAAGAGCTTCGGAGCAGATATCATAGAAGCTCATTATAAGACTCATGAGTTTGTACTGCTTATACGGAGAAGCGTAAGTATCCTCTTCCATAAAAGCGTTCTGCTGGAGCAAATCTTCACGAACCGATCTTGCAGCCTCTATCTTGAGTCTGTCGGGAGCTGAAAGAGCGTCTTCACCGACCAGGCGAACCATTTCCTGAAGCGTAGCCTCATCTTGAAGCAGCGTCATTATTCTCTGTTTGATTACCTGCCAGTTTTCATTGACGTTCTTGTTGTACCAGGCATCAAGCTTGTCATACAACGAATAGCTTTCAAGCCAGTTAATTGCAGGGAAATGACGGGCACGTGCAAGGTCCGCATCAAGCCTCCAGAAAACCTTGACAATACGAAGAGTTGCCTGTGTAACGGGTTCGGAGATATCACCTCCGGCAGGTGAAACCGCACCGATTACCGAAAGAGAACCTTCTCTGTTGTCAGAGCCGAGAGCTATAACACGACCCGCTCTTTCATAAAACTGTGCAAGGCGTGATCCGAGATAAGCGGGATAGCCTTCTTCACCGGGCATTTCCTCAAGACGTCCCGACATTTCACGAAGAGCTTCCGCCCAACGGGACGTCGAATCAGCCATAAGAGCGACGGAGTATCCCATATCTCTGAAATATTCAGCAATCGTAATTCCCGTATAAACCGAAGCTTCACGAGCCGCAACGGGCATATCCGAAGTGTTTGCTATAAGAACGGTTCTCTCCATAAGCGATTTTCCGGTTTTGGGATCGATAAGCTCGGGGAACTCATTAAGAACGTCGGTCATCTCATTCCCACGCTCACCGCAGCCGATGTAGACAACTATATCAGCCTCAGCCCACTTTGCAAGCTGATGCTGAACAACGGTTTTTCCTGAACCGAAGGGTCCGGGAACCGCAGCCACACCGCCTTTTGCGATAGGGAAAAGTGTATCTATTATACGCTGTCCCGTTGTAAGGGGCACATCCGGAGAAAGCTTTTCCTTGTAGGGGCGCTCGCGTCTGACCGGCCAACGCTGGAGAAGAGCGACTTCCTCAAGGCTTCCGTTTTCTTTTTTTATTCTTGCAACTATATCGGTTACCTTATAGTCGCCTTCCGAAATATACTCGACCGTTCCGCTTACGCCGGGACCCACCATGATCTTCTGCGTTACAACGGCTGTTTCTTCAACGGTTCCGAGAACGTCGCCTTCGGAAACCTTGTCTCCGACGCTTGCCTTGGGCACAAAGTGCCATGTTTTATCTCTTTTAAGGGCGGGAACCTCTACACCGCGCTGAAGGCTGTTTGAGCCGGTTACTCTCATAATATCGTCAAGCGGTCTTTGAATTCCGTCATATATGGAGCCGATAAGTCCGGGGCCCAGTTCCACGCTCATAGGCATACCCGTGGTCTCAACAGGAGCTCCGGGAGTCAGTCCGCCTGTTTCTTCATAAACCTGTATGGATGCCTCATCGCCGTGCATCTCAATGATCTCGCCTATAAGTCTGGAATCACTGACGCGTACAACGTCATACAAGTTCGCTTCATTCATGCCGCGGGCGATGACCAGAGGTCCCGCAACTTTTTTAATCGTACCTGTTGCCATGTTTACTTCTCCTTAATCAATTATTTCCGAAAATGATATCCGATCCTACCGCCTGCTCCACGCTCTTCTTAACGCCGTTTATTCCGCTTCCGGTATTTCCCGAAACTCCGGGCATTAAAATTATGGCGGGCAGCATCTGCTCACGATAGCGGTCTATCTCCGACTGCATCAGATCCGCCAAGCCTTCCGTAATATACACAACCGCATATCCGGACTCCGATAATCTCCTTAGCGTTCTGGACGCTTCAAGTGCATCCGTAAAAGGAAACGTATCCATGCCCAGAGTTGCAAAACCGTATACCGAGTCTCTGTCACCCATGACCGCAATTTTATACATACATTTCCCTTACCCTTTCTCTGATTACATCCTCCGGCAAGCTGTTGCGTTTTCCGGACAATATAATCCGTACCGTTTTTATTTCGTTTTCACGGGCAAGAATATAAGCCGCCAAAGGCCCAAGAGTAAACGGGTTATGAATCTGAGGCCGCATACTTTCTATTACCTTATTGTCGCACCAGCGCTCAAAGGCTGATGAAGATTTTTTTATCTCCTCAACGGCAGCCCTGTATTCCGTACGTTCAAGATATGCGAAAATCTCTTCCATGGATTCAGCCGCGGCAGCCGCAAGTCTTGCCACATCCAAGCTGTCGCAGGGACAGAGCGCACGCTTCAGGAAGTCCGCATCCTTTCCCGTCCTGTTCGCCCTGATAGCCGTTTTAATATTTGCAGACGCTACGGTAAGTTCACCGTACAGCTTAAGAATATCGTTTCCGGTTTTTTTGGAAGCTTCATATATCCTGTGCAATGCAGCAGCATCCACTATTACATCGGTAAGCTGCCCGTCTCCCGTATGCAGGAGAATTTCCATAGCCTGCTTTGCGACCTCTCTCATATATTCCGGCAAAACATCATAATGATTATCTCTGAGAGCCTGTTTTAACGGAGCGGGGTCAAAGGTACATTGTTCCTTGGAAATATAAGCTCCGTCGTGATCCGAAGAAGTTACCGCATCCTTTATTGCCGCTTTTAAATTATGGTAATCATTGGCATAGAGAAACACATCAAAAATAGACATATCCTCCACCAGTTCGGAAATGAAGCTCCATGTTTTTTCACGTTCTCTCTTAAGGATGTCCTCGGGGAGTTCGCCGGCTTCCGCAGCCCAGCCCTTATCCGCCAAAAGCCTTAAGGTTTCGCCATAATCTTTTGCAGCCATAAGCGTTTCCATAAAGGATCCGTTTAAAAGAGCAAGCTCCTTGCCGCGTATGCGTGCTACCGCATAAATGTATTGCTCTGCCATAATGCTCCTTATCTAAAGCCGCTTAACTAAAAAGCATAGCCTGTATCTTGTCCTGCAGCATTTCCTTATTGGTATCGAACAGAGCGTCAAGAGAACAGTTAAGTTCCATGCCCTCATACAGAAGCACGAAGCCGCCGTTCATGTCACGCGAATCTTTGGAAATGCCAAGTTTTCCGCCCTTCATATCCGCAACCCTTTGAACTCTGATCGCAAAGTCTATAGGCAGACGATCCAGATCCTTTTTGCAAAAGATTACCTCGCCCGCCCTCGGAAGAGCGTTTTTCTGTATCAATTTCTCGATAGCTTCAAAATACGCATTATCAGGAAGCTCCGCAAATTTTTGCTTAGCCTTCATTGTAAACTCACTTATGAGATCCTGTTTTTCCTGAAGCAGAAGCTGTCTTTTGGCAAGCGCAGCCGCCGATTTCGCCCTTGAGCCGACGTCGGCAAGCCTTGCGTCGCTTTCCCGGAAGATTTTTGCAGTTGCGTTTGCCGCTTCTTTTTCGGCATCTTCCCGTATAGCTGCCGCCTGTTCTTCCGCTTTCCTTAGAAGATCCTGTACAAGCGAGTCGGAGGTACTGCTGATCTCACCGATGATCTTGTCTAATCCTGCCATTATTTCTCCTTATACTGTAATTTGCCCATTGTGCATATGCCGTGTCGTATGCCCGAATTACATCGTCTGTACGCCAAGAACTGCAAGGAATGAGATAAGAAGAGCGAAAATAGCGTAGGTCTCAACCATGGCGGGGAAAAGCATGGACTTACCGAACTGATCAGGTCTCTTTGCAACGAGCGCAATAGAAGCCACAGCCGCTTTTGCCTGAAGAATAGCTGAAAAATATCCTACAATCGCCATAGGAAGACATGCTGCAAAATATGCAAGTCCCTTGATCAGAGAAATTTCCTGTACCGTTCCGCCGATAATTCCGAGGTTACTGAGCGCAACGAAGGCTACCAGAAGTCCGTATATGCCCTGTGTACCCGGAAGAAGCTGAAGAATAAGAACTCTTGCGAAAAGATCGGGCTGATCCGTTACAACACCGGCAGCCGCCTGTCCGCCCATACTCGTACCTCTTGCTGAACCGATACCTGCAAGAAGCGCTGTAAGTGCTGCTCCTAAGATGGCAAAAAATAGTCCTAAGTTTTCCATTTGTGTTTCCCTCCTGAAAATGAAAGTGTGAGTTTTTGTTTTATGTCAAAAGCCGCCTGAACGACAGCTTAAAACCCGAGTTGACCGCTGCCCTGCATATCAGTCCTCAACAATTCTGTAATACTTGGTATTTCCTTCAAACGGCTTAAAAGCCTTTCCTCCGCCGTTATAGAATTTGCTGAAGAACTCGACATACTCAAGACGGTTGGTGTGAACATAGGAGCCCAGCGCATTTATTGCAATATTAAGCGTATGTCCCGCCACAACTATAAATGTGAATATCACAACTCCCAAAACGGGAATCGCCGCCGCCATTGACGCCATCTGATTGAAAACGCTTGATATAACGCCCGTTGCGAGTCCCAGTGCAAGAAGTCTCGAGTAGGAAAGCACGTCACTCAGATATGATGTGGCTCCGTACAGACCGTACAGACCTCTTCCAAGTCTTAAGCCCCAGTTTTTGGAGTCTCTTCCGGTAAAAAGAACCACACCTGCCGCTCCTACCGCCATCATCCATGTGCAGGCGGATAAAATCGCAGGCGATAATGTGATATCAAGACCGAACATGCTCTGAAGCATAGGCGTTGATATACCGTAAACAACTGCACCTATTATAAGCAGGTACCAGAAAAGCACGTCGCATACGGCATCAAAAGGCCTGGAGTTCTTTATGGACTGATATGCGCTCGCCGCAAGCCCGAAAAGAATATGAATAACACCTATAAGGAAAGCTATTCCGAGTACAGCCATCGGCTTTGCCGTCGGCTCAACCCAAAGAGCAAGCGAAAAGCTCGCATTAGGATCAAAGAAGGTTTTTACGATAATCAGCGGCAAATCGCCGAACCACGATCCGAACATTATGCCCCAAAACGTAGTTCCGACTCCGCAGTAAAGAAACATAGATACCATTTTTCTCATGCCCGGCTCTATACTTTTGTTTCTGAGAACCAAAGCGCAGCCTATTATCATAATAATTCCGTAGGCGGCATCGGAGAGCATCATACCGAACAGGAAATAGTAGAATACCGCAACGATAAACGAAGGATCGAAGTCCGTTTTGCCCGGCATGGAATAACTGGCAACCACGCCTTCAACGGGAGCTCCGAACCAATTATTTTTAAGAACTACCGGAGCTTCTTCGTCCTCCTCTATGTCATAAAGTTCTACTATACAATCATAGTCCGCCGACAGTTTTTCTTCGATTTTGGAGGCATCCTTCGCAGTGGCGTAGCCCTCCACTATAAAGACCTTGTCGGACTGCTCAAGCTCACAATATACGTTATACTTTTCCGCACGCATGGTATAGCAGTCGATAGAAAATTTAATATCGTCTCTGCTGTCCTTAAAGGAAGCTATCTTTTCCTTTATATCTTCCAATTCCTTTTCATAGGCTTTAAGCCTTGCGGCAGCTTCCTTTTCCATGTCTGCGGGAACGCCTCCGGAAACGGACGGTCTTGCAAAGCTCATGCGCCTAAGAGCTTCCTCCAAAGCGGGAGCGTCTTTTTTAAGGCACACTATCATAACGCAGGTCTGCTCCATAGCCGCGCTTACTATCTGAACATCCACTCCGTCAACTTGAGGAGCAAATTCTTTAAGCTGATCGTATATGGCCTCCTCCGTCTGCTCATTGGGAAGAGTTCCCACATACGCCTTTGTCTTTCTGGTTCCGGTGAAATCCAAGGCTTCACTAAAGCCGCTCCAGGGTCTCAGGGCTTCAAGCTGCTGCTCCAGCTTGGGTATTTCCAAATTTATTTCGTCAATCCGCTTGCTCAGCGAATTGATCTCATAAACTTTTTCTATTATGGAATCTATCCTCTTAATACGCGTTTCATATTCCGAAAGGGTTATCGCCTCTCTTCCCCCGAACATTCCGCCGCCTTTACCGGGCTCCGCATAGGTGTTTAAAACATCCAGAGCGGCTTCCGCAAGATCCGTATTTTTCCTTAGGGTAGTATATTCTCCGGAAAGATCTATCTTTTTGAATATTCCCGAAACGTCTTCTTTATTTTCTTCCACCGTTTTGACTTCAAGATTACCTCTTCTCTGGAGGTACTCGACCATGCGCTTTCTGTCCTTGCGCATACCCACTATCAAAAGTCGTTTCATAGCTAATACTGACATATACTTTATCTCCTCACTATTGCCGCAGCGCTATTTTGCTTAAAGGCAATAACTGCTCGTAGATAAACCTGTATTTTAAAATACAAGTTCTTTAAGAATCGTGTCTACTACTTCGTTTTCTTTCTTTAATGCCTGTTCCCTCAGAGCCGCTATCTCGCTGCCCGCTTCTCTCCTGGCGGCAGCCACCGTTTCATTGCTACTCTCCTTTGCCCTTTCGATTGCTTCCGAAGCTTCTCTCCTGGCGTTTTCTACTGCTTTTTTTACCGTTTCCTGAGCATTTTTATTTGCATCGCTCACTATCTGTTCAGCCTTTTTCCTTGCGTCCTTTTCCTGCTCAAAGGCCTTGGCTTCGGCATCACGTATCCTGTCAATAGTATTTTGGGATGTAGTCGCAGACACTTGTTACAACCTCCTTGGATTAAAGTAATTTGTCATTTCTAACTGTCAGTAAATTCATAAATTTTTCAAAGAATTATACACATTATATTTTATATTATGACAACTCTTTTTTTTTATCAATTAAATTTCTATAACCTATTCATTATTTTTCGGCTGACGAGGTAATATATCGTTAATTTTTATTTGTTATTTAGTGAATTTTATGTTTCTCTATTTTCTGTAAGTCTCCCACCGCTTGACTTATAGGAAAATATTGTTAATATTACACAAGCGGATTTAGTAATAACAATTCTCATTATTAAAGATGCTTGCCGAAATTCCGATAATATTTTATATTTTAATGCTGTGCCCATTGCCGGCGGCAATCAGTAGGAGAAAAACCATGGCTCATAAATACAGCAGGCAAAGAGAGCTTATCAGAGAATTCATGCTTGGCAGAACGGATCATCCCACAGCGGATGCCGTTTATATAAATGTAAGGAAAGAGCTGCCGAATATAAGCCTTGGAACCGTATACAGAAATCTTATGCTCCTTGCGGATACGGGAGAACTCATAAAGGTGGACATCGGAGACGGAACGCTTCACTTTGATCCCTCGACCGACGAACACAGTCACTTTATCTGCAACTGCTGCGGTAAAATCGAGGATCTGCGGTTAAAAAACAGCGCTCTCCTCATCAGGGAAGCTAAAGAATTGACAGGAGCCGACGTCAAAAGCCACAGTGCCATTTTCAGAGGCTTATGCAAAAAATGCTCCGAAGCGAGCCGGTGATTTCCGGCAGTCAAAGTCGATATTTACTGTCTGTGCGCCGCTTTAAGGAGCGGAAGCGATTTAAGTTCATCAATACTTACGGCTTCCGAATACAGGTACCCCTGATAGGAGCCTGCCACATATCTTTTCAGAAACTGTTTAGCCTCTTCGGTTTCCACTCCCTCAATTCCTACCTGTATACGCAGCTTGTCCGCAAGGTTCGTTACGGCTTCAAGCATATATTGATTGGGAAGGTTCTGCTCAATATTTAAAATCATTTCCTTCTCAACCTTTATCATATCTACGGGAAGCTCCCTTATTAAGGCAAGCGAGGTCACACAGGAACCGTCAAGAGCCGTCGCTATATTAAGTCCCTTCAAAAATAAAATCTGGTCTCTTAAAAACAGAGGCGACAGCTTTTTGCAACCCTCTGACAATTCAACGCAAAGATTTCTCCCCGGAAAGGATGCCTTAGACAATATTTCCATGAGCTCTCTTCTGAACCGTGTATCCTCCAGCTGCACATGGCTCAGATTTATGTGAAGTCTCAGCCTTGAATATACGGACAGCAATTCTTTAGCGTCCCTGCACGCCTGCTCCATTATCCAATGTCCCAGCTCCGAAAATATCTCATCTCTTTCCAGAACCGGAATAAATACAGAAGGCGAAATTTTACCCAAGGGCTTTTTATCGTATCTGAGCAAAGCCTCCACACCCTCAAGCTTACCGTTAAGTGTCGATATTATAGGCTGATAGCTCAGATAAAAGCCGTCAAATTTATTTGTAATTCCCTGTCTCAGCGTATTTATAACCGCCAGAGCATTGGTTTTCCCCGCTATCTGATCGTTTTTTATAAATACTATATTTTCTCCGCGCTCCGATACGGATCTGTCCAAAGCATACTTGGCACAATTATGTACCGTGTGCTCGTCAATTTCGAAATCATCAAGCTCAACCGCTCCCGCAGCAAGCTCCACAGCAATCCTTACGGCGTTTATAAATATTTTGTTCCCTGCAAATGCCCTCAGCTCCGTATAAATCTTTTGTATTTCTTCCCGGCTCATTACATCAGTAAGTGCAATGACCGACGCTCCCTGTCCTCTGAACAGAGACGCTCTGCCGCCGAATACACTGCTCATTTTGTCTGAAATCGCTCTTAAAACCTTATTACCGACAGAGTATCCGTAAAGCCTGTTGATAGCCATTATATTGGTGGTTCCGACCATGAAGCTTATAGTAGGCTTTTTGTAGTCCTTCTTTTCTCTGAGAAGCTTCATATACTCAAAGCGGCTGTCCAGATCGGTTACCGTATCAAGCATAGTATTTCTGTCTTTATTAGTTACGGTAACGGAAAGGTAGGCGGGATGCCTGGCATAATCTCTTACAACAAAAACCTTAAAGTCACAGCTTACATATTCCCCGCTTTTTATTTTCAGCCTGTAACTTGCAAAGTATCTGCTCTGACTTCCCTTTTTTACCTTAGAAAGCTCTTTTATGAAGGTTTCCCTATCTTCCGGGTGTACAAACTCCTCCAAAACGGCACTCGCATTGTTTATATATTCTCCGGGCACGGAAAAAGTATCGCTGACGGAGGCGGAACACCTCGCAAAATCTTTTTTGATATCGTACACAAAAAAGCTGTCCGCCTTGGAGCTTATCCTGAAATTCTCATATATGTTATCTATAAGCTGGTCTCTTATCGCCGGCATAATGTATCCCTTCCAAATCTATTAGCACTGTTTCCTAGATATATCGGACGATAATTCATTCTTTTTAAGCGTCTAAGACCAAAAAGCCCCTCCCGGGCAATACAAATCCGAAATTACGGATACATTTCACCCGGGAGGGATCTTCAATTTTTTGTTTCTGAAAAAAACTTTTATTCGGTTTTTTCTTCTTCAACCTTAACGGCAGCTTTTTTTCTGTTGTACGATCTTACAAGCATTACCCCCCAGATCACAAGAAGTATGGCAGCAGCCACATTTGCCGCACTGAGCATAGAATGCCATACCGGAGGCGCCATATTGAGATTTTCTTCCGAATATGCCCTGCTGTTGGAGACAACATAAAGTATATTCTTTGCAGCCCTTCTCATAGCCTGCTTTGCACCGTTGGTTTCTCTGAACTGCACGTCATTGGTTGCGGTAGCGTAGTTTACAAGCATAAGGTCGCCGCCGTTACGTATAGCCTGGTCGGCGCTCATATATCCGAAAACTCCGAAATAATCCGTTTCGACAAAGCCGTTAAATCCCCATTCGTCTCTGAGAACGGTATTCAGAAGCTCCGTCATACCGCCCGCCCAGCGGCTTCCGATGTAGTTGAACGCGCTCATTACCGCAAGAGCTCCGCCTTCTTTAACCGAAAGCTCGAAGGGCTTTAAGTAAATTTCTCTGATAGCCTGCTCGTTAGACCACGTGCACAGCATATCACAGCGGTTTCCTTCCTGATCGTTAAGCGCAAAGTGCTTCATATAAGCATAAACGCCGTTTTCCTGAGAACCCTTTATAGCTTCAGCCGCAATATATCCGGAAAGGAGTCCGTCCTCCGAATAATATTCAAAGTTACGTCCCGCAAATGCCGTTCTGTGATTGTTCATAGCCGGAGCGTACCAGCCGGAAACATTCATTTCATTCGCCATCCTGCCTATGCTGTCTCCGAATCTGTGTGCAAGATCCTTATTCCATGTAGCTGCAACCACTACACCTACGGGGAAGCCTATGGAACCCACCTTTGTAAAGTTGTTGTTAATGGAAGCGGGACCGTCGCAGTCGTTTGTACGAACCTTTCCTATCGACGGTATGGCTGCCGTCTGATATCCGCCGAGCGAAATTACCGTATTCATTTCATCAAGTGTAAGCTGATCCATAAATTCGTCCCACCTGGGATCGTCCTTGTCAACGCCTCTCATATCCTTAAGCTGTATGCCCTTCTGTGCGCCGGTCGTTATATCCTCCGCATTCGGGTCTTCATCCCTGGCGGTGGCTTCCTCACTGAGATAGTTGCTTATATTGTAGAAGTCCGCCTTGACATCAGCCGCCATTTCAAAATTCTTGGGAGCGGCAGTTGCTTCTTTGTAATTTGCAAAGCCGTCCGCTCTTGAAAGGAAGGTTATATCTCCCTTGGAAGCGGCTTCCTGGAAACGGTTTACCGCCGCTATGCCGTCGGAAGCCCTCTTGTTGTTTTCTCCATATACAACGGTTTTTGCAACCTTATAGGTCTTCTCGTCAATTAAGTTATGAGAATCGGAGTTGATGGATATAACGTACTCTCCCTCTTCAAGAACGTAAGCGCCCTCCGCCTTTTCATCATATGAAGCCATATCCTCTACCGCAAACGAAATTTTGATTGTCTCGCTTGCTCCCGGCTCAAGCAGGGAGGTTTTTGCAAATTGGATAAGGTTGGCTGAAGATTTTTCTATGCCTCCGTTTGTGTAGGGAGGATTGTAATAGACCTCAACCACATCCTTGCCCGCAACCTTTCCGGTGTTTGTAACCTTTACGTCAAAGGTTATTTTTCCGTCTTTTTCCGATATATCGCCCATTTCCTGTTTGAAGCTCGTATAGGACAGACCGTAGCCGAACGGGTACTGAACGATCTTGTCATAATCTATAAAGCCTTCAACCGCAGCCGTTTCATAGAAACGATATCCTACATATATGCCCTCAACATAATTTATAAAGCTGGGCTTGCTGAGATTGCCGAAGAAATCCTTTGCATTAAACTCTTCCATGTTGGTGTAGTTGAAATCGCCGAAATTATTCCACCACGGAGTCTGCTTAACATCATACACAAAGGTATCTATAAGTTTTCCCGAAGGGTTTACGCTTCCGTTTATGATTCTGCCGAGAGCCGTCATTCCGACGTGCCCCTGACCTCCTGTCCAAAGAACCGACTTGATCTGATCGTATTTTTCCACAAAGCCCATCTCAAAAGCGTTGGCTCCGTTGTAAACAACCATAACCTTATCGAAATTTTTACATACAAGGTCTATAAGCTCCTCTTCACGATTGCTGAGCTGAAGATAATGATCCCCCTTGTCCCAGTCGCTACCTTCATTTAAGGCATCATCATAGACTGCCGCAGTATATGTCGTGCCGTCCTTATATGAGCCGTCCACAACAGCAGACATATCATGAGGAAGATCCGCTCCTTCGCCTCCGCTCCTGCTGATAACCACCATGGCTACGTCGGAAAATTTCTTTGCGGAATCCATAAGCTCGTCGCTGTATGCGGATACGTTGGGCTCGGGAAGAGTCCAGTCCTGACTCCACATTCCCACCTCGGGACGGTTCTCCCTGTATTTGATATAAAAATCCGTAAGCTCCTTATTCGTCTCTATACCGGCTGCTGCAAGGCTTTGCAAAATGTCAACCGTATCATAAGCGTCATTAAGCGCACCGGAGCCCGCTCCCCCGAGAATGGGTTTTGTGGATCCCCAACCGAAAACATTGAGCTTATCTCCCTGCGCCATAGGAAGAAGATTGTCCTTATTTTCCATAAGAACTATGCCCTCTTCACCTATTTCAATCGCAAGCTTGGTCGCTTCATCGGAAGTTTCGGCGGTAATCGTTCCGCTTCCGCTTATAAGATCAAGCATCGTACTCATCGGTCCCGTCATGATACTGTTTACGCAGACCGCGACACCAAGAACCATCGCTATGCCCGCAAAGCCTCTTACCATTCCTCTTTTAGGCTTTTGAATTTTTCCTGCAAGAATCAAAACCAGGATTCCCGCCAGCAGAATTACACCGATCGCGATAAGCTGTGATCTCATAGATCCCAGAACATTTATCACATCGCTCATATTAATTGACAGCATATTTTCTCCCCCTTTACAAAAAAGAAGCGATAGTTACATACTAAAACTATCACTTCCTTTCATGTTTTTTAGATTCTGGCATAAACTGCTTTTTTATGACGTAACTTACATTTTTTTATCCGGATAAGGTATAAGCACATAGAGATTGAACCATGAATTGGAAGTATCCACATGAATACTGCCGCCGTATTTTTCCACCGAATATTTTATGCTCCTTAAACCGTATCCGTGATTTTTTTTGTCAGCCTTGGTGGTTGCGGGGAGCCTGCCGTCCGTCACCCTTGTTTTACCGTCGCAATAATTGCTCACATCAATCTTTACAAAATTTTTCTGATTCGATACCGCAACGTGTATAAGCCTTTTTTCCGGATTTTCTTCCATTGCTACCGACTCTAGTGCATTATCAAGCGCATTTCCGAAAATCGTGCATATATCGGTAACATGCATAAAATCCAGGAGTTCTCCGTTAACCACACAGGTGATTCTGGCTCTGATATTTCTCGCCTGAAAAATTTTGGCTCCCAGTATGGTGTCCAAAACCTGATTTCCGGTTCTGTCCACCAGTCTGTTTTCTTCAAGCTCCGCCTCTATCCTGTCAAGCCACTCCTTTCTTTTCCATTCATCGGTTTCAGCACGAAGCCCCGTGATCTGATGCTTAAGATCATGATATTTTATATTAACCAGCTCCATGGAGCTTTGATAATATCTGTACTGCTCATACTGGCTTCTAAGCATATTCTGTATTGCCAGAAGTTCTCTCGCATTCCTTATATCATTTAAATGAAGCTGAAAAGCGAACAGAGCCGCAACGCCTCCGAAATCTACCAGAGTCCTGATTATTCCTATATCGACGGCTTCCTGTCCCGAAAAAGGATTGTCCTTTATAACGAAGCTCAGGTTGCTTAAGGAAAATGCGATTATCACTATAAACCCTGCGGAAACAAGCTCTTTAATATTAAGCTCTCTCAAATATTCTTCATTCAATATCGGCTTAAACAGCTTCCTCACAACAGCCAGAACCAACGACATCACAGCTATAAAGATAAAAAGGTTTATTTCTATCTTGTCTCCTCTTGTCTTCATAAAAAAATATTGTATCTGCCATTCAAGAGATGCGGCAAACTCCGACAGCAGAATGGCTATTGCGCATATATAAGCCACCTTCCTGGCGCTTAAATTGAGCGTGGTATATAAAAGAGCGTACATCATACAGAATGCGCCGATCATGCAGGGCATCCACCAAAGCAGAGGCACGTTTGCCGTGTATATCATAAACAGAGCGTTTGCGATCGAAAACACCGCACATATGAGCGCAGTCTTGAAATTGGAAAATCTTCTTTCAAAGTACGATATAAAAATTATACAGGACATCATTTCCGCAATTGCAGTATATATCCTGGGAATTTCGGTGCTTACATAGTTTAAATCATGCATGGCTCTTAATTCATGTACTTAACAAGTGCGTTCATGAACTCCTTTTTCTTTTGTCTGCTTATCACAAGCTTATCATTTCCTATATAGCAGCAGCCGTTTCTCACGGCGTCAACATAATGCAAATTAACCAGATAGCTTTTCCCGCTTCTGAAAAATCCGTGCGGAGCAAGCTCCTGTTCAAGATCTTTTAACGTTCCTCTTGATTTTACGCTGCCCTTTACTGTCCTGTATTCCAAATCGTGGCCGAAGCTTTCCACATAAAAAATTTCGTCAAGGCGGAGTTTACTTGTTCCGCCCTCAACGGGAACATTTATTACACGGCTGTCTTTTTTGGGGATTCTTTGAATGGCTCTGCCGAGCTTTTGAGAAAATGAAAAATATTCAACCGGCTTGACAATATAGTCCATGGCATCAACCTCATAACCTCTTATGGCATATTGAGTCATATTGGTTATGAACATGAGTATAACCTTGCCGTCCAGCTTTCTGATCTCTTCCGCAGCCTTCATGCCGTCCATGAACTTCATTTGAATGTCCATGAAAATAATATCGTAATCAGCGGAATATTTATGGACAATCTGATCTCCGTCCGAAAATTCGCTCACCTTGAAGCGCAGGGATTTTTCTTCCTCATAGCGCTTAATATAAGCCTTAAGAATATCTCTGTATACAACTTCGTCTTCGACAATCGCAATATGAAACATTTTTCTGTTTTCCCGTTTATCTTTTGATCCGTCCCTACACTTTCAAAATCCCGAAAAACAGCCGTATATGCCGCAAAGCCGTATTAACCTTCTTCTTTATTTCACTTCTCCCTCGGGGAAAATAATTTTGTTTACAAAGAAGAATATTATCATTGAAATTCCGCCGTTCATAATCACCGTGCCGATATTGAACAGCCAGTTGGGAACAAAATATCCGGCAACCGCAACCCATATACAGTTTATAGAATTTACTATACACGTAATAATACAGAATGCAATAAAATACCACAATCCCTGAGCAATAATATTTCCTTTACTTCTGAATACAAGACTTCTTTGAAGGAAAAAATTGATAACTTCACCTATCACCATGGCTACCATATAAGCCGTAAAATAGGGAAGCCCGCCCTGGTCAGCCCCATAGCCGATTATATACCACGGAAAGGTTATTCCGAACAAGGTCAGCTCTATTCCCGGAAAGCCGAATGCGACAAGAGGAAGCGAAACAAACAGCGCAGGCAAAAAGGTAAGTATCAAATACTTAAACACCGTTATCGAATTGCTTACTATTACAAACAGTCCGCCTTCCCTTATCCACTTTGCTGCAGCCGGATGTTTTTTTACAAAATTATTCCATATTCCCATTTTACAGCCTCCCTTTGTAACATCAATCCGACAGCTTCGATTTGAGCGACGCATTTAAAACGACATTTTTTACAGCTTCAAATATAAGCCTTATAATCCCGATAAACCAAAAGCCTTTAAATTCCATGACCAGAGCATCCACCATTCCCATGCTTACGGCGCCTTCGGTCATTTTGGCAAGAGCTCTGAGCGGCATATTGTATTGGAACAGTAAGTTCAAATCGGGACTGCCCTTCTTTTCCGAGGATTTTAAAAGCCCGCTGAGCACAGCGGCAATCAGCCAGCCGATCGGCGCTCTTCCGTGCCCAAGCTCTCCGAGAGTTATGGATCTGTCTATTTTTACCCTGTCCTCCGGAATGTCTCTTCCGAGCAGCGCTCTGAAATTATCCTCTTTTATTCCTCTTATATCCGCCTCTATATAGGGCTTAGCCTTTTCAACGTCCGTACCGTCAAGCTCAATTTTCTCACCCGAAGTTTCATATTCCGCACTAAGCCTTATATCTCTTGAATTTGCCGCAATGCCTATAATCCAATTGCCGCCGTCAACCACAAATTTATTTTTTTTCACATCAAAGCGTCTGAAGGTGTATTCATCGAAGGGTATAAAGACCTCCTTTGTTTCTCCCGCCCTTAAAAAGGTCTTTTCAAAGCCCTTAAGCTCATTTTCGGGACGGTAAGTATTTATATCCGCCCTGTCTCTGTCCTTAAAGCCTACATATAGCTGAGAAACCTCAGAGCCGTCGATCTCTCCGATATTGCTGAGCTTAAAGCTTACTCCCTCATTTGAAACCCTTATGTCCTTATATTCAAATTCGGTGTAGGACAAGCCGTAGCCGAAAGGATATTTAACATTTATTTTGGCAGTATTGTAATACCTGTATCCCACATACAAGCCCTCAATATACAAGGCGTTTCTGCCCTTTGCCGGATATCTGCCGTAGACGGGAGAGTCCGCATAGCTGACCGGCCATGTTTCAGAAAGCTTTCCTGACGGATTGACTTTTCCGCTTATGACATCAAGAACCGCAGCCGCTCCGCCCTGACCGGTAAGTGCGGCATATACTATCGCATCGCAGTCATCGGACCATTGCATCTCGACGGGGCTTCCGCCGTGCAGAACCGCAACCACCTTGACCCCGCTTTCTTTAATTTTACGAAGCAGCTCAAGCTGATCGGCATTTACCTTCATATCGGTTCTATCAAGCCCCTCGGACTCCTTCATTTCATCAAGCCCCATATAAAAGAGCACTACATCGGCATTGTTTGCAAGCTCTAAAGCTTCTTTACTAAGGCTCTCGGACCCGGCACCGTTTCTGTTGAAGCCCTTTGCAAAGCCCGTCATTTCAAGGTTTGTCTCTTTTATCAGGGATAAGGCGCTGTCAAGCTCCGTCGCATTTACAAGAGAAGAACCCGCACCCTGATATCTGGGCGTTTCTGCAAAATCGCCTATAAGAGCAACCCTTGTTCCCGCTTTTAGAGGAAGAATATTGCCGTCGTTTTTCATGAGGACCGCACATTCCCCCCCTATCTTCCTCGCAAGCTCATGATGCGCCTTTTCGTCGAAGGTACGCTCCGATTTGTCTATTGACTCTCTAGTGGAGAAAACGACTCTCAAAAGCTCATCCAGCCTGTCATCAACATCACTCTCAGATATCTTTCCGTCATTTACGGCTTTTATAAGCTCTCTTACCGATTGGAGACCGGGGGCGGGCATTTCCAGCGTTGAGCCTGCCTTTACTCCGAGCGCATGGTCGTTTGATCCTCCCCAGTCCGTAACGACCATACCCTTAAAGCCCCATTCATTTCTTAAAATATCTTTTAAAAGCTGTTCACTCTCATTTGCATAAACTCCGTTAATCAGATTATATGCGGACATCACGGCTCCGGGCTTAGAATCCTTGACAGCAATTTCGAAGCCCGTCAAATAAAGCTCACGCATAGTCCTCTCGTCAACTATCGAGTCGCTTGCCATTCTTTTAAGCTCCTGTGAATTTACCGCAAAATGCTTGGGGCAGGCACTGACTCCCTTGCTTTGAATCCCCTTTACATATGCGGCAGCCATTTTGCCCGCAAGATAAGGATCCTCTGAAAAATATTCAAAATTTCTGCCGCAGGTATGCGATCTTTTTATATTGAGGCCGGGACCGAGTATCACTCCTATCTCCTGTGCCAGAGCCTCTTCGCCGAGCGCTCTTCCCACCTGTTCTCCCAGGGCTTTGTTCCAGCTGTTTGCCACAGCCTGTGCGGTCGGAAAACAGGTTGCGGGAACACTGCCCCCTATACCCAGATGATTGGCTCCCTCAGCCTGCTTGCGAAGTCCGTGAGGTCCGTCGGACAGCAGCATTGCCGGTATTTTATACCTTTTAAACTCTCTTGTTTCAAAAGCTGTTTCTCCCGAAAGCATGGCACATTTTTCTTCAAGCTTCATTTTATCTATTATTTCCTGATATTTTCTGTTCATATAATCCCCCTTGCAGTAAATGTGCTTTCGTCAAACATATTGCATATTAACATTAGCACAGCGCTTTTCCCCCATACGCTTTTTACATAAACGGACTGTTCTAAAGCATAAAATGTAAAATTTTTATTTTTTATTGCACTGTTTGAAATAATATGTAAAATTAGATAGTAAGTTATATTTAACTTTTTTAAAAATACCCATTGACAAAATAGTTAGTCTGGTTTATCTTTAATTTCGTTAGAGAAAACTAACTTGTTCGTGAAGCGGATCCCTCAGTCCTCTTCATGGAAAGGATAGAAAGCACATGCCCGAGGAAATGGTAGTACAGTATTGTGCTCCGACGTTGGCGGGGATAAAAACCGGAAATCTTTTCAGGTGTTCTTACGACACGGAGGAAGATGCAAGGCTTGAGATCTCGTCATTGAATAAACGTTTATTTCCGAAGGGGCTATGCCTCCTGCCTCTCAGCTTTCGGAACGGATGGGTCCTGCTGTATCTTTATCGTCCGAAGTTACTTTTGCAGGACTTGTCCGATACCCGTATCAAAGAGCTGCTAAAAGCGGAAGGCTATACGGTTGATAGCTGTAAAGGCTGCGGCGGCTGCGGACGGACGGTCGCGGAATTGATGAAAAAAGTCAAGATGGCGGAAGATTTTCCTCATGAGATAGGATTGTTTTTAAGTTATCCGCCCGAGGACGTGCAGGGCTTTATCGAAAATAAGGCTGAGAATTACAAGTGTTCCGGTGTTTGGAAGGTCTATGGAGACGAGGAAAAGGCAGCGGAGTTGTTCAGTAAATACAGGCTATGTACCGAAGTTTATCGCAAATCATATGAAAGAGGCTTTTGTCTCGAACAGCTTGCGGTAGCCGGTTGATAGTATAGAGGCAGTATCAAATTTGTAAACAGAAAGGACGACAAAAATGAAAGCAGCAGTAATTTATTGGAGCGGAACAGGCAATACGGAGAAGATGGCACAGGCGGTTCTTGAAGGACTCAAGGGCGCAGGTGCGGAAGCACAGCTTCTCACACCCGATCAGGTGGATACTTCTTTAGCCGGTCTCGACATCGTGGCACTTGGCTGCCCCGCTATGGGCGCAGAAGTTCTCGAAGAAAACGAGTTCGAGCCTATGTTCCAGAATATCAAAGGCAATCTTGCCGGCAAGAAGGTCGCTATCTTCGGATCCTACGGATGGGGAGACGGCGAGTGGATGCGTAATTGGGAGCAGGAATGCAAAGCCGCAGGCGTCAATCTTGTAAGCGAAGGACTTATGGCAAATAACGAGCCCGATGACGCAGCTCTTGCCGAGTGCAAGGCTCTGGGCGCAAAGCTTGCAAGTTAAAATATTTATCTCCTTCTGAGATGCACGAAACCCCTTTTTGTGCAACTCCAACCACAACCTGACAGAAAACACCGGTCGACCCAACCGGTGTTTTCATTTTGCTACGTTTTATTCTATTACCTTTTGTGAGTGACTCCAACCTGTGGAAAGATTAAATTCCCTAACTTTCCGTAATTATAATTTTTTAAATTTATATTGTCAAGTTGATAACAATTATTGTTTTTACCTACTTTACCAAATATACTATGCTGTTTTCAAAAGCAACGCCCTCCAATCCCAAATTTTTAAATAATTCCGCAGCTTCTCCATCCTTTGCCGTAACCACATAGGCGTCGCCCTTTTTCAGATCGCTCTTATTATTTATCTCTGAATAATAGTCTCTTAAATCAAATCTTCCGAAGCTCACCGCTCTCCTGTACTTGGTATCCGATCCTTCATATTCAACCGTCGCCAAAAATTCCGAGGTATCAAGCTTTAAGGAATATAATATATTTGAATAATATACATTTCGTATATGTATCGTTCCTTCGCTGTTTTCTTTTGCATATTCAAGAGCTTTATCTATACCCAGATAGTATTCACTTGCAAATTTTTTCGAGTAATCAAAAAAATAATTTCCGCAAAACGATGCCAAATATGCAGTGTATACCACAATGCAGGCGGTTATAATCATGTCCTTTTTGACATGCTCCGTAAGGTAATATATTCCGTACGCCGTAAAATATATCATCGGAATATGCAGCATATTTATATGATTTGCATTTATTCCGACAGTAAGAGCCGCCGCAAAAGCGGTTAAAAACCACAGCCCCATAACAAAATGGGTATCTCCGCTTTTTATATTACGTAAAAGTCTTAAGATAAAGGCGGAAATTCCTATTATCTGAAATACAACGCTTATTCTGTAATAAAGACCGTAGCCCTCTATAATGTGGAAAAAATCATCCTTGGGAGCTCTTAGGTACAAAAGAAGCTTTTCCATTTTTTTGAACATATTGACGGGCTTTATGTCTATATCTCCTCCTCTGTACATACTCAATTTAGGTATGGACAGGAACGGAAGTATGATCTCATTTAAATAACCTTTATTTACTAAAAGAAAAATCATAAGAGGCAGGGCAAGGACAAACAAAATCAATATTCCTGCGGCAAAATACCTATCAGCCTTAAGCTGCTTTGTGGCAATCAGGAATACCAGCGAAGCAAAAATTATCACGGGAAGCATTATCCAGCTGACGGCATAAGCATACAGAGACAGCCCGAAAAACAGCATGGACAGCAGTATCCACTTTGAATTTTTTCTGGCTTTCAGCAAAAAGAGAAGCCCGAAAAGCACGAACCCGGGAAGCAGATTCGACTCGAGCGCCCATCTCGACATCATGATATGCCAGGGAGATATGCAGAGCATAAACGCCGAAATCAAAGCGATATCCGAATATTCATCCCTGCCTTTTTCTTTAAAATCCGCATATTTAATATTCATTTCTTTTACAAAAAAATAAAATGCAAGTATCGTAAATACCGCCGTAACAGCCTGCGGAAGCCTTACTGACAGGCTGTTTAAGCCGAGTACCGCTATAAACGGCATCATAAGATAGGTTTCAAGCGCATTCATTCCGCTCCCCCAAGCTTCAAGGTATACGGGATTATGATATCCGTTGCTGTCCGTACCGTAGTTCAGAAGCGACCACGACTCATACCCCGCCATGGCTTCATCCTGATTGAGCGCTCCCTTTCCGGGCGCATAGCCGATACGCCAAAGACGCAAAGCTATCGTAAGCACTATCAACACAATATAAAAAAGCCTTCTTATGCGTGCCGGATTTTCTTTCATATATTTTCTCCCTTATAACGTAGAAAAAGGCTTCCGAATTTTTATATTCAAAAAGCCTTTTTACAACTTATGCAAAATACAAATCTTTATGCAATATGAGGTCCCGCCGCTTCAAGCGCCTTGCCTGCGGCATTGGAGGTATATTTTACAAAATTCTTGTTGAATCTCTCTGCAAGATCCCTTGCCTTTTCTTCCCACTCAGCCGCATTTTCATAGGTATCTCTGGGATCAAGTATGGCGGGATCAACCCCCTTAAGCTCCGTAGGAATCTCAAATCCGAATATCGGGAGCTTCTTGGTGGGAGCTTTATTGACGTCGCCGTTTAAAATGGCGTCGATTATACCGCGGGTATCCTTTATGGAAATACGCTTTCCGCTTCCGTTCCAGCCTGTATTCACAAGGTAGGCTTTTGCCCCCGATTTATTCATTTTCTTCACAAGCTCTTCACCGTATTTGGTGGGGTGAAGCTCAAGGAACGCCTGTCCGAAGCAGGCGGAAAAGGTGGGCGTAGGCTCGGTTATGCCTCTTTCGGTTCCTGCAAGCTTTGCCGTAAATCCCGACAGGAAATAATACTGAGTCTGCTCAGGTGTAAGGATAGAGACAGGAGGCAGAACGCCGAAGGCGTCAGCCGACAGGAAAATCACATTTTGCGCAGCCGGAGCCGAGGATATCGGGCGGACTATATTTTTTATATGATCTATGGGATAGGATACCCTTGTATTTTCGGTCACGCTCTTATCGGAAAAGTCAATCTTTCCGTTTTGATCAACCGTTACATTCTCCAGCAGAGCGTTTCTCTTAATGGCTCCGTAAATATCGGGTTCGGACTCCTTATCGAGGTTTATGACCTTTGCATAGCAGCCGCCCTCGAAATTAAATACGCCGTTATCATCCCAGCCGTGCTCGTCATCGCCTATGAGCAGCCTCTTGGGATCGGTTGACAGAGTGGTCTTTCCCGTTCCCGAAAGTCCGAAAAATATAGCTGTATTCTTTCCGTCAAGATCTGTGTTTGCCGAGCAGTGCATAGAGGCGATGCCCTTTAAGGGAAGGAAATAGTTCATCATCGAGAACATTCCCTTTTTCATCTCTCCGCCGTACCAGGTATTGAGTATAACCTGCTCGCGGGTAGTTATATTAAACATGACAGCAGTCTCGGAATTAAGACCCAGCTCCTTGTAATTTTCAATCTTTGCCTTTGAAGCCGCATAAACTGTGAAATCCGGCTCGAAGCTCTCAAGCTCCTCCTTTGAGGGCTTGATAAACATGTTGGTTACAAAATGCGCCTGCCATGCTACCTCCATGAAAAAGCGCACAGCCATGCGGGTATCCTTATTGGCTCCGCAGAATGCGTCCACGACGAAAAGTCTTTTGCCAGAAAGCTCCTTTACCGCAAGGTCTTTTGCCGTGTCCCAAGCCTGTTTTGCAGCAGGGTGATTGTCGTTGGGATACTCGTCGCTTGTCCACCAAACAGTATCCTTGGAATTTTCATCCATTACAATATATTTATCCTTAGGCGATCTTCCGGTGTAAATGCCCGTCATTACATTTACAGCGTCAAGCTCCGTCACAACGCCCTTTTCATATCCTGTAAGTCCTGTTTTAGTCTCTTCTTCATAAAGCAGTTCATAAGAAGGATTATGAACTATCTCCGGCGTGTCGTTTATTCCGTATTTTGTTAAATCAAGTTTGCCCATTTAACATGCCTCCGTAAAATTCCGTCTACAAGTAATTGCTATGTATTATATTACTTTTTTGCGGAGCTTGCACCAATTTTAATTAAGTGATACGCCGTTTCTGTGCCGAAACTTACTTTTTCATTTATACGTGAGCTGTTATCTTAATGTACTTATGTACTAGGGAAGTACTCGGAAAGAAATTTTTATTTTCGATAAAAAATTATTTTTGTAAAAGAGAAAAATAACAGGCACGGTATTGAAACCGTACCTGTTATCGAAGGTTTTATATTATATGATCAAATCTTCTTTCTAATAGCCCTTATAGCCTTTATCATAGCCCAGCATAACTGCGGCTCTATAAGTCGGTATAAACAGAGCGGTAGCGGCAAACAAAGCACCCTGCCCTACCCAATAATTAATTCCATTATTTTTACAGAACTGTCCTATTATAACTCCTGCTTGAAAGGAAGCTCCATGTTCAGCAAGTATTGCCATAATAGCCGCAGACAATGCAGCTATCGAAATGCTATTCGGCTTTATCATATCATCGTTTCCATTTTCAACCGAATACATGGAAGCAGTAATTACATCAGAATTATATAAGGTATTACCCTCATAATTATAATCCATACTGTAATCATCCGATTTTTTAGATAACTCATCAGGACCGCTAGCATAAGCAGTAAGAGATGTATTTACAACCATAAGAAAAGCTACCATTCGGAAAATTTACTTATTTTCATCTACTTCCTCCTTATCATCTTTATGAAAAATAAACAATAAAAAGAAACCTACAGCCGGAACGGCAAAGCAAAGAAATCCCAATGAAACATCAATTATATTGGAAAAGTCCGTGGTGAAATAATTTTTATATGCTGCATACGAAAGCCATATTGCATCTACCAAATACACATATCTAATTCCCTTCATCCGGTGCCCTCCCCCTACCCTTGTAAGGGTTTTAAAAAGATTTTCAAAAACTTCTCATAACATTGTACAACGGAAACACCTCCCTTCATAATATTTATACCTATAGTTAGAGTATACTTACTAAAAACCGCATGTCAATATTTACTTAATCTTTGTCGTTTTGAACATGTTTAATTTTTATCATTTTAAAGAACGTTAACTATGCACTTTTACCCCTACGTAAACAGCTCCTTATAAATATCCCGTCTGTTTACTCCTCTGTCGGATGCGACTCTTTTCATGGCTTCTTTTTTATCAAAGCCCATGTTGACATACATTTCAAAATGCTCAGCTATGCTCATTTCCGAAAAAGCTTCTCTGCTTTGCTCCTCAAGCTCCTCCGCACTTTTTCCCTCTATGACTATGACATATTCTCCACGCGGTTCATTGTTTTGATAAAACGAAACCGCAGCGGAAAGAGTGGTGCGCCTGATTTCTTCAAATTTTTTGGTGAGTTCTCTGCACAATGATATTTTACGATCTCCGAGATTTTCAAGCAGATCGTCTAACAGAATTTTAAGATGGTGAGGAGCTTCATAAAGAATAACGGTGCGCTCCTCAGACTTAAGCTGATTTAGAATTTTTAATCTTTCTTTTTTTTCATTTTTCCCGGGAAGAAAACCCTCAAAAATGAAACGCCTCGGATAAATTCCGGAAACCGAAAGAGCCGTTACAAGCGCGCAGGCTCCGGGGAGACAGGTTACCGCAATACCCTCGTCATGGCACAGAGACACCAGCTCATATCCGGGGTCGGAAATTGCGGGAAGTCCCGCATCCGTAACCAGAGCGATATTTTTACCTGCATGAAGAATATCCACCAGCTCTCTCGCCTTATCAAAGCGGTTATGCTCATGATAAGAGGTTGTTTTAGCATGTATATCAAAATGACTGAGCAGCTTTCTTGTCACCCTTGTGTCTTCACAGGCGATTAAATCGACTTCCTTCAAGGTTTCAATCACACGGGGAGTACAGTCGGACAAATTGCCGATAGGAGTTGCACAAAGGTATAAAATTCCGCTCATATATTACTCCATCTTATTCGGCGTTTTATTTTGATTAAAATTTTTTCTCTCCCTATAATTTCTTCTTTGTCTGTTCATGTCCGTGTGCTGTCTGTATTCACGGCGATCCGGGCTTCTCTTATCAAAATGCCTGTTTCTGCGCTTATCCTCATAAGTCTTTTCGGCAAAGCCTTCCGCCCCCGGCTGCTCCGTCTTACGGTTCCGCCTGTTTCTATTAGAATTATTTTCAAAGCCCTTGTTTACTCTGTCCGCATTTCTCTTTGCGGTTTTTGCGGCTTCAACCTCCTTTGCCACTCTTTCGGAATGAGCTTCTTCCAAAGCCTTTGCTTCGGCAATTTTTTCCTGAAGCTCTTTTACATAGGTTCGCTTTGTTTCGGAGGCTTTACTGTCGGTATCGTCCGTTTCACCTTCTTTTGTATTATTTTTATTCCTGTCCTTTTTCTGCTTTCTGAATTCTAAAATGTCATTGACGGAATAGGTATGGAGAGTTCTTTCTCCATTTTCTTCCACCATGACGGTTATCTGCTCTTTCAAAATGCTTACCGCGGAAACCTCTCCCTCAACACCGTCGGCTGCAACCGCACAGTCCCCTATATTCGGCATCCTTTCACTAAGCTCTTCGTACACATCCTCTTCATTTTTAAGACAGCACATAAGCCTTCCGCAGGTTCCCGAAATTTTGGTCGGATTAAGCGAAAGTCCCTGAACCTTAGCCATCTTGATGGATACCGGCGCAAAATCACCCAGATAGCCGTGACAGCAAACGGGTCTTCCGCATATTCCCATGCCGCCCAGTATTTTAGCCTCGTCCCGTACGCCGATCTGTCTAAGCTCTATTCGGGTTCTGAACACGCTTGCAAGATCCTTTACAAGCTCTCTGAAATCTATGCGCCCGTCGGCAGTGAAATAAAACAAAATCTTGTTGTTGTCGAAGGTATACTCCACGTCTATAAGCTTCATTTCAAGATTATGCGCTGCTATTCTTTCTTTTCCGAGTGCATAGGCTTCGCTTTCTTTCTGCCTGTTATATGACGCTCTGTCATCATCCTCAGCCGTGGCTTTTCTGAGAATGGTTTTTATGGGCGTTGCACTTTCTATTTCGTCCTGCTCCCCGAGATTATACGAAACGGTTCCGTACTCCACTCCTCTCGAAGTTTCTACAACGACATGATCTCCTCTTACAACCTCGCATTCACCGGGATCAAAGTAGTAGGATTTCCCCCCGCTCCTAAACTTAACTCCTATTATTTTGGGCATTTATATATCCTCATACACGGAAAACCGTGTTTCTTTTCTATTTTTTCAGCTTAAATATCTATATAAAACGCAATTCTGCACATTATTTTAAAGCACAAGCCGCAAAACCGGTATCATCCTCCCGCAAGACGGTCTCTCGCATTCAGCATAAACAGCTGCAAAGCATATTCCGCATTGACATTTCTCTCAATACGCACCTTCGCCTTAAGCATTTCTTCGTATATTACGCTTATATCACGAAAATTCATATTTTTGGCAACATTACTAATATACTCTGATTTATTTCTCAAAATCAAGCTTTCCATATCCGACGTCGCCGTATATACATAAAGATCTCTTATAAGGCAGAGCATTATATGAAAAAATTCTTCTCTTGCGTCGGAATCTTTATATCCCGCACCGAAAATATTTTCCATGCTCTTAATAAGATCGTCAATTCCCCTGTTTCCCAGAGACTCGATCATGTCAAGTATATGCCTTGTCCTGTCTCCGAACTTTTCGTCTTCGGCAAAATATATGGCTCTTCCCGTGTTTCCTCTCGCAAAGCGAACCGCAAATTCGGCTTTCAGCTTTGCAACGCCTCTTTTTTCAATCAGATATGAGCGTATAGTCTCATTGGAAACGGGCAAAAATCTGAACGCCACGCAGCGGCTTCGTAAGGTCGGAAGCAGACTTTCCATACGGGTAGTAAGCAGTATGATCGTCACATATGACGGCGGCTCTTCAAGAGTTTTTAAGAGCTTATTTTGAACGGTTTCATTCATAAGCTCCGCATCGGGGACAATATATATTTTTCTTCCCCCGTAAAAGGGCACGAGATGAACGTCATCCGTCAGCTGCTGCCTTATTTCATCAACCGAAATATTTGAGGCCTTTGCATGAACGAGAGTCTTTATATTGATTTCCTTTGCGGATTTTTCGGAAACGAGCTCATTTGCAAATATATTCGCCATGAACTTTTTTCCGGCAAGAGGCTCTCCCGCAAAAATATAGGCATGAGAAATCTTATCTTCAGAAATCGCCCTCTGAAGATAAGCTTTTATATGATCCTGTCCCAATATATCGGAAAAATTCGACATAATAATTTAAGTGAAAATATCGAGCAGCAGACCTTCTATAGTGCCTATTCTGCCCATAACGTCAATATTGTCCTTTTCATCTTCCAAAAGAGACTTGGCAAGCGCATCAAGATTTTCGTCGACCAGTCTTATAATCCCGTAAACTCTGTGCCTTCCCCTCCTGTCCAGGTAATTTTCTCTGGAAAAGGAATGAGACCTTGTAATTATTTCATTGAGGAAGCCTTTTATAAGAACACGGTATCTCTGCATATCCCTTATGTCTTTTCTCTTGGAAAGAAGCTTGCCCTGCTGAGTTATGTCCTTAAGCATCTCATTAAGCCTCGCAACCAGATCGGCATCGCCGATTTTGCTTGAGAGGATAAATCTGAACTTGTCATCCGCAATCTGATTTTGTTCAACAGCCTCGGTCGGTGCGACCTGTCTGGCGGCATTTACACGTAAATCCATATTCTGTCACGCAAGCCTAAAGCCCTTATCAGCCTGCTATAGCCCTTTCACAATATTTTAAAACCTCTTTTAAACATGCTTCCAAGGCGGCTTCATTCTTAAAAATTTTACTTATTCCCGCTTCTTCTATTTTTTCCTTTGAGAAATCCTCGGCGTCCGCCAAAAATCTTCTGCACATCTCGGCATACTGCGGCTGCTGCTGTTTTCTTTCTCTTCTTAAGGCTCTTTCCAGGCGAATACCGTCATCCGTATCTATGAGTATGGGAAGCACCCTGTCCTCCCCGTAATAATCTCTCAAGCTCTTAAATGCTTCTATGGTTCCTATTATCATGTACGATTTTTTTTCCAAATCAATTTGACCGTCATCTGCGGTAAAATATCTCCATATCCCCCGCCTGGTATTATATGTACGATATTCAATTATCTTTTTTTCAGACAAAAGCCTGTTAAAATCCTCCTCTGTTCTGAAAAAATACTGAACGCCCTCGGTCTCGTTTGCACGCAGGGGTCTTGTGGTGTAAGGCACGACCTTGCTCAGCTTAAGCGTTTTATTGCTTAAAATATTCCTATATACGGCATCCTTTCCCGACGCACTTTTTCCCAGTAATACAAACAGCTTGCCCATTAAACATTATCTTTCGCACTTTATTTTAGAACTTCTTATTATAACACGCTTTGGAACTTTTTGCCTTTGAGGTGTAAATGTACTGATAAAACGCAGGATTTTATTTATAAACGGATATTTACCCTTTCAGTTATGTAATGTGAAATAATGCTGTTATCAAGTCGGATGTGGCTTAATAATTTGTTTTTATACGTTTCTTGGTGCTAATAATTTACATTTTTACGTTTATAAATTTATTTTTATTTTCATAATTATCTGCAATATCAAATTTCCACACGGTATTTCCCGCCTTGTCTTCTTTTATTTTTTCAAAGCCCTGCAATCCGTAAAACTCTTCCACCATGTGATTTTTGGCTGTCGGATAGTAATAGCCGTATATTGATTTTATTTTTAACGCCTTACATTTCATGACAAATGCGTCCATCATGGCATATTCCATATCGCGCTTTAAAACCCGGCAGCTCATAAGCCAGAGTAATATATGAGCAGAATATGAAATGCGCTGCTCAGAGCAAGAAATGCCTTGCTCATAAAAATCGGCACTCTGCAACGCACTATCGCCGCTATGTGCTGAAGAACTGCTGTGCTGCCCGGAAAAATCACCTTGCCGCTCATCACAATCTCTGTTCGGTCCGTAATAACAGGCGTGCTTCGCCGCTTCTCCTTCAATTTCCTCCTTTGACAGCGCTCTGTCCTCTCCAAGCCCCGCTACAATTAAAGAAACTATTCCGTTATCTCCGAATTTATCCACAAGCCTTCCGTACAGGGTTATATAGCTGTCGTCACGAGCTATTTCCGA
The DNA here is from genome assembly GCA_963553525.1 of uncultured Lachnospiraceae bacterium. Classification (GTDB taxonomy): domain Bacteria; phylum Bacillota; class Clostridia; order Lachnospirales; family Lachnospiraceae; genus Butyrivibrio. The sequence continues at coordinate 87,373 of CAUVOD010000001.1, forward strand.
AAGCTCTTCTCTGGTATACCTTTTTGTCGTCAGATTAAACTGATTGCTCTTATTGGTGAGCTGCGCTATTCTCGAAAGATAAAGCTCCGAAAACGGCTTTATTTCTCCGCTCATTTCAAGGGATTTCAGATAGTCTCCGTAGTCGGAAAAGCTCGACTCAAGCTCCAGTCTCTTTGCATTTTCCTTATACATATCGGCACGCTTTAAATCATCCGATGAAAGCGCGGTAGTTTCAAAAAATCCCGATCTGTCTATTATGCGTATATAATCCTCCGCTTCTCCGATATCGGGAACGGAAACGGACGAAAGCTGCTGCCTTACGATCTCTCTCTCTGCCGGATTGTCGTCAACAAAAACAACGGAGTCGGGAAGTATATTCATACTCTCCGCTATACCTCTTATATTGCCGCTCTTGGGCTCCCAGTTTGCAGCAATATATAAAAAGTCGTCAGGCTTCAATACCCCGTCGGGGTGATTAAGTCCCGCAAGCGCATTGTCCTTATCGTTTTTGGAGCTTACATTCAAGATGATCCCTATATCCTTCTGCGCCTTTATATATTCCTGAAATTCCTTATAGACCTGACCCTTTCCCGTCTCCTCGCCTATCTCGATTCCGTCCTGACCGTCGTCTCCTATCACTCCGCCCCACAGGGTATTGTCGAGATCGAGCACCAGAGTTTTTTTGTTTTTTCCGTAGACGGACTTTATTATATTGGCTACGCTGTAAGAAAATGCCGGAATTGCCGCCGTACACAGAGCATACTTATACAGATGCCAGTATTTGACCTGCGACCACTCGTCAAGCCCGAAGGCTCCCGCAAGATAGTGGAGATCGTTTATGTAAAAACTCTCTCTGCTTTCCGCAAAATCTGCAAACCTTTCATTAAGCCTGCGGACAAATCTCGTACGCCCGTGAATGTCATAGGAATCGCGATTGCCCATAAGCCTCCAATAAGGCTCTTCAAAGTTATTTTGAATAATAGGGCAATGAAAGGTTTCCTCAAGCTTTTTCCACATGACTTCAAAATGTGAATACACGCCTTGAAGCCTTGCATCCACCTCTTTCTTGGTATCCGTAATAAGAGGAAAATCCTTTATATTTCTTATAGATGTATGTATAAAAATTATGTCAGGTTCAAACTGCAAAAGCCCGTTTTCGGGAAACATTGCGTCCTGCCAGTACATGGCATATTCGGACTCGAAAAATTCCGGCTCTATCCCGTAATTCAGCAAAAAAAGCTCCAGTATGCGTATGATATCGTGGGTGGTCGAGCCTCCGAGCACAGCTATTTTTTTGTGTATTCTGTCCGTTCCGTCCGAAAGCAGAGCTTTTTTTATGGATTTTGATTTTTTAAGTATGTACCCGCCGTCAAACGGATATTCCAGTTCTTTCATTGTAACCTTTTCTTATATTTGTATGATCGGCTTGCTGCTATTTTCGACCTAAGCAAAACGCTCCTTGATATATTCTATCATAAGTTTACTTTTATATCTGTCATCCGCTCCTTTTCCTGAAGCAAATAACATCCGGATTATTTATTTTACAAATGTATTGTTTTTGATGGATTTTTCTTATATGCCGTATCATGGAATAAATATTCTCCATGCAGTAAATTTTGGCGTTTCACCGTTATCAGCGGTACTGCCAACGCTTTTATTGCATACAGGACTATCCAGATCATAAAAAATTCAAACTTCATATTATTAAAATGGTGTACGTATCCTTCATACAATATCCATATGTTAAGCGCCATATCAAACACGGCTGCCAAAGTTGCGGATATAACATTGGTTTCGATCCCCGGACAATAAAATTTTATTGCATATAACGCCGATACGGAAACATTGTAAATACAAATCGGTTTATATTCTTTTCTGTAAATAACCAATGTTTTGCGATTATAAAACATGCTGCGTCCTGCCTGCAAGGATTTGAATTCATTAATCCAAACATGACTTATATCACTTATTTCTTCCCAAGGTATAAACAAATCAATCTTTTTTAGATAAATTCCCTCTTTACAGATATAAAATTTCCAAGCAGCAAAATGCAAGATCACGGACAGCACAATGAAAATTACAATTTGAATATAAATCGATTGCACTACTCCTATGCTGAATTTGTTATTAAAAAATACTATGCTTTTTCCTTCGCCGTCAGCTATTACATAGAAAACCATTATAAAAAAAGAAAGCAGTAGTAATACAGATCTGTAAAAAATACTGTTATATTTTATTTTCACATCCAATTTCTCCATGACTGCCGCAAGCTTTCTATTATATTACCCTTATTTGACCGATTTATCTTTCATTCTTAAATTTTTGCAAAAACTATCGTTACCCGGGCATTCGCCAATAGGTCTCCAATCGATGATGTCAGAGCAAGCTCTGGCATCATCGATCAAGCTCAAACAAGCTCGAAACCTTGGCTTCATCGCTGGTGTAACCTATCGTTACTGCGACATCTGCCAAGGTTTTTTGGCTTCATTGCTCACGTAAATAAAACATTACTAAAGCCAATTTTACTTCACGACTGCTTTTTACCGCCCTCTTATACAGCGATCATGCTATCCCCTTAACCGTATAATCCTTATCCTCCACAGCCTTTTTAAGGACTTCATCGGATACCTCCGACGACAGCTCAACAACAGCCGTTCCTTCTTTATGGCTTACCGCAGCACTTTCTACTCCCGGAAGAGCTTCCAGAGCCTTCTTTACAGAAGCTTCACAGTGCCCGCACATCATTCCTTCAATATTGATCGTCTTTTTCATGATTTTCTCCTTTAAAGTATGTGTATTTGAAAAATCGTCTTTTAGCGATTTTTTTCTTATTTTTTTATCTCTTTTCGCATCATGTATTTTTACAAGGTTGAGCCTTAACGCATTCATACAGACGAAAAAGCTTGAAAGAGCCATTGCAGCCGCACCGTACATGGGCTTCATTTGAAGCCCGTAAAGCCCCATTGCGAGGGGTATGCAGACCGCATTATATATAAACGCCCAAAAAAGATTTTCATGGATATTGTGTATAGTCGCTCTGCTCAGCCTTATCGCAGCGGAAACGTCCGTGAGCCTGCTTTTCATGACTACTATATCGGCGGCGTCTATTGCGATATCCGTTCCGGCACCTATGGCGATCCCTACGTCCGCAACGGTTAATGCCGGAGCGTCATTTATTCCGTCGCCCACCATTGCGACCTTTCCGCTTTTTTGCAACCCCTTTATTATATCGGATTTGCCCTCCGGAAGAACTCCCGCTATTACTTCGTCGACTCCCGCTTTTTTTCCTATTGCATTTGCGGTGCACTCGTTGTCTCCCGTGAGCATTACCACCTTCAATCCCATATTTTTAAGCTCTTTTATCGCTTCTCCGGAATCCTCCTTTATTGTATCGGCAACGGCTATTATTCCCAAAAGCTTATCGGACAGTGCAAAAAGCAGAGGAGTCTTTCCTTCATTTGAAAAAGTATTTGCTTTTTCTTCTAAGCCCTTTTCTACGTTTATAAATGAAGAAATATATTTGAGACTTCCGCCGTAAAGCGGCTCTTCCTTTCCCTCAAAGGTACACTTTGCCTTAAGTCCGTTCCCGGGCATGGCGGTAAAATCCGTTACTTCGGGTATGCCGCTTATATTATCGGTCTTGATTTTTTCCATTACCGCCCCTGCAAGAGGATGTTCGCTTTTGCTCTCAAGAGCGGCTGCATAAGAAAGCAATTCATTATTACTTATTCCGTTTGCCTCTATGTCCGTAACCCTGGGCTCACCCTCCGTTATGGTCCCCGTTTTATCAAGTGCAATAATTTCCGTGCGTCCGACTCCTTCGAGTGAAGCCGCGGTTTTGTACAGTATACCGTTCTTTGCTCCCATTCCGCTGCCAACCATTATGGCAACGGGAGTTGCAAGACCTAAAGCACAGGGACAGCTTATTACCAGTACGGTTATGGCACGGGCAACCGCAAAGCCCGGGCTTTCACCCGTCATCACCCAGCCTATAAAGGTAAATGCGGCTATCCCCATAACAAGGGGAACAAAGACAGCCGAAACCTTGTCCGCAATTCTTGCGATCGGCGCCTTCGTAGCCGCAGCGTCGGAAACGGTTTTAATAATCCTTGCAAGCGTGGTATCTTCTCCTACTCTTTGAGCCGTGCATTTGATATAACCCGACAGGTTTATTGTTGCGGCAAAAACACTGTCTCCCTTCTCCTTGTCGGAAGGTATGCTCTCTCCTGTAAGAGAAGCCTCGTTTATCGCTGTAATTCCCTCTATTATTTTCCCGTCTACGGGTATGCTTTCTCCGGGCTTTACTACAAAAACATCTCCGACTCTGACCTCATTTATGCCTACTTCCTTTTCTTCTCCGTTTTTTAAAAGAATCGCCTTTTTGGGCGCAAGCTTCATCAGTCCTTTGAGTGCGTCGGTTGTTCTGCCCTTTGAAAGGGCTTCCAGCATTTTACCCACGGTAATGAGCGCAGGTATCATAGCCGCCGACTCGAAATACAAATTCATTCCGTATCTCATAACGGTTTCGTGATCGCCGCTTCCCTGCGCCAGTATCATTATAAACAATTCCGCCAAAGAATATGCAAACGACGCCGACGAACCGAGTGCAACCAGAGTATCCATATTGGGGGAAAAATGAAAAAGAGCTTTAAAGCCGGATGTGAAAAACTTCGCATTTATAATCATGACTATAATAGCGAGAAGCATTTCAAAAACAGCCGTAAATACAAGATTATCAAAGGCTTCGGGAACGGGGAGCCCCCACATCATATGTCCCATGGACACATACATCAGAGCCGCCAAAAACACCAGAGAATATGCGAGTCTTCTCAGCATTTTGGGCGTTTCCGTGTCTTTAAGAACGGCATCGTCCTCCCAAGAGAGTGCCTCTGTTGAGGACTCCTCCGTTGAAAATGTATTTTCTGAAACTGCTTCTTTTGAAGATGTTCCTTTATATACTTCTTTTTTGGATGAGCTCTTTGATGACGCTCCGTATCCCGCAGCCTCCACGGCTTTTATTACGGCTCTGCTGTCGGCTGTCCCCTCAACTCCCATGGAGTTGGTCAAAAGAGAAACCGCCACGCTCTCTACACCCGGAACCTTGGCGACAGCCTTTTCCACTCTGGCGCTGCACGCGGCACAGCTCATGCCTGTGACGTTGTATTGTTTCATAATACTTATTTACCTCCTCACATTCGGGCAATCCGTTGCTCTCATAAACGTATTCGTCGGTAAAACCCGAGCTTCCCTGCTCTCTACTTCATGACTTTTTGAAGGGTTTCGACAAATTCGTCTATTATTTCGGGTCTGCCTTCCTGTATGTCCTGCACTACGCAGTTTTTCAGGTGGGATGCCAAAAGCACCTTATTGAAGCTGTTAAGCGCCGAATTTATTGCGGATACCTGTATCATAATATCGGGACAGTATCCGTCGTCCTCAAGCATTCTCTGAACTCCGCGAACCTGTCCTTCTATGCGCTTTAATCTGTTCATCAGATCCCTGCGTTCTTTTTCAGTTCGTCTTACATGCTTATGCTGCATATTTTCTTTTTTATGCGGCGCAGCTTCCTTTTTGGACATCCGATTCTCCCACCTTCTAAGCCGGACACGGCTGTTATGTTGTATACCCCATACGGGTATTTGATTATACACTTTATACCCCTATGGGGTATAGGTCAAGCGTTTTATATATTCTTAATATTCTTAATATTTTATAGTATAAACTCAGCTCTTAAAAATATAATAGAAGCTTATTCTTCCCCGTCTCCGGAACGATGGCTCCCCATTTGTCCTTATATTTTTCTTGCAAATATCTTTGCATTTCCTGCATCTCGTTTATAGTGAAATCTTCCATCTAAATCACCTCTGTTATTTTGTTTTATTTCACAAGCCACGATCCCTTTTTCTTGGAACCAATTCTTTCTATCACGCCCTCATCAAGCAGTTCCTTCATCAACATTTGCACTGTACGACGTGATTTGTCCAGCATTTCCGATAGTTCTACTTGTGTCAGTGAAGGGGTCTCCTTAAGAAGAAGCAGTATGTGGTCCCTATCCGTAATCATGCTTTTTTGCGCTTTGTTTTGCGCTTTATTTTGCGCTTTATCAAAAGCATAATTGAGGTTCCATAGCGTAAGGAAGAAATTATATCCATCCGTATAAAATACAGGTTTTAATTCCTCTTTATAACGTTCTTCATTTTCATAAGCGTCAAGAATTTTCTTAAATCCACTGCCTCTTCGCTCCATAAGCCGCATTCTGCCAAACACATCTGCCAAGATCGGATTTCTTAATTTTGATGGAACATGCCTTATATCAAGTAATTGGACCTCCGAACCATCAAACATTCCACCAGAATTTGTAATAACCAATCTGTCATCATAAATATCCACCTGGCTATGCGCTCCGGTCTGCAGATAACTCCTATGAATGAGTGCATTTGCAAGTCCTTCTTCCAGAGCTCTCTCCGGATAATCCGGCAATTCTACACGTTTATCTTTATCCTTACGCCATCCCTTTTTTGTATTGTTTTTAATAAAGGATATTGTATTATCATATAGCTCCAGAAGACCACCGGTATATTCGGCATCATCAAGTGCATCCTGTGCAGAGTTAGCCTTTTCTAAGCCATTCCATCTTGTACAAAATATTCTGGAATGATGGATATTCCACTGATCTGCAAAAAGAATTCCGGCATTCGTCATTTGACCGTCTTCCTGCATAAGTTTAAAACTCACCTTCGAAGATCTCAGGATGTTCGTTCATTTCCACTGACAAGCCTTGTGTTTCAGGCAATCAGTCAGAAAACGCTGACTGTCACAATTATCTGCAACAGAACTTTATTCAGAGGGCTCCCAATCCCCTAATGAAAAAAGGACATTCTCCCGGAAGCCCTGAAAAACAGGCTTGGAAAAATGTTCCGTTAGTTTGTAGAAAAAATAAAATTATTGATTATAAGATCAAGTGTTGCCGTATCTGACTTTTATATACTCCAAAATCTCATCGGCGCATTTTTCAAAGCCGAGCTTTTTTGAATTGAGGCACAGGTCGTAAGCCCTTGCGTCGCTCCACTCTTTACCCGAATAATAATTATAATACGCCGAGCGGTTTTTATTGGTTCTTATAATAAATTTTTCCAGTTCTTTGCCTCGAAAGCTCTGTATTTTTTCCGACTGCTCGATCAAAAAGTCCATAGGAGCGTGAACAAATACGCTTACCACATTTTCATAATCTCTTAAAACATAATTTGCACATCTCCCTATGATAATGCAGGATTCGCTTTCGGCAAGATTTTTTAATACCTGCGCCTGAAAATTGAACAAATTCTTTGCGGATGTATAGTCGCTCTTATCCGGAGAAATAATATCCCCCTTATATGCGGGCTTGTTTGCTTTCAGAGGCAGTTTATTTTGAAGCATTTCATCCGCATCAATAAAAAGCGCCTCATTTATTCCGCTCAGCTCCGAGGCGAGCCTTGAAAGATCCTTGTTGTAATAGTTGATTCCCAGTCTTTTTGCCAGCATTTTTCCTATGGTTCTTCCGCCGCTTCCATACTCTCTTTCTATAGCTATTACGATATTGGACGGTATTCCGGCTTCATGCATACAGTTTCTCCTATTCTCCGAGATAAGCTTTTTTTATACTCTCATCATCCATAATTTCCGAGGCTCTGCCCTGCATTACAATCTTTCCGTTCTCAAGAACATAAGCTCTGTCGGATACGGACAAAGCCTTCTTGGCATTTTGCTCCACCAGCAGAACCGTAACGCCTTCCCTGCGCATCTGCTTTATTATATCAAAAATTTCATTTACAAAAATAGGAGAAAGTCCCATAGACGGCTCATCCATCAGCACAATTTCCGGCTTGGACATTAAAGCTCTTCCCATGGCAAGCATTTGCTGCTCACCTCCGCTCATAGTTCCGGCGAGCTGATTTTTTCTCTCCTCAAGCCTCGGAAAACGTTTATAGATCTTTTCTATACTGTCCTCTATTTCCTCCCTGTCTTTTCTTGTATATGCCCCCATTTTTAAGTTTTCAAGTACGCTCATCTCCGAAAAGATACGTCTGCCCTCCGGTATATGTGCCATACCTACGGATACAAGCTTATGCGGAGGAATTTTAGAAATATCCTTATCCTTGTAAATTATGCTCCCCCCCTTGGCGGATATAAGTCCGGACAGGGTATGGAGCGTCGTGGTTTTTCCGGCGCCGTTGGCTCCTATAAGAGCGACAATTTCTCCCTTCTCAACCTTAAAGGATATGCCTTTAAGCGCCTGTATCATCCCATAATATACACTTAAATCATTTACTTCCAAAAAACCCATTTTGACATATAGCAGATCGTCACAGGCTGACGATACAAGCTTCCTTTCTCACGATATTTTGATATTTGTTTATCCGATATAGTGTCTCAGCACTGTTATTATGTATCTGTTTTATATATTTCACTATACTGCGGGCACGTATCCGTTTACGCTCCTGCGGACAAGGTGAATTTCATTCTGCAAGATAAGCTTTTTTAACAGAGCTTTCCTATACTCAGCGCCGCTTATCGATGAATTTCATTCTCCAAGATAAGCCCTTATAACCTCGGGATTATTTAAAACCTTTCCGGTTTCTCCGCATGCCAAAACTCTTCCGAAATTAAGAACGGTAAGCCTTTCGCATATTCCGGATACCAGCTTCATATCATGCTCTATGAGCAAAATGGTAAGTCCGAACTTTTCTCTTATAAGCGCTATGGTATCCATCAGCTCCTTTGTTTCATTAGGATTCATACCCGCAGCAGGCTCATCCAGCAGAAGAAGCTTGGGTTTCGTTGCCATGGCTCTTGCTATTTCCAGCTTTCTCTGGTCACCATAGGAAAGATTTGAAGATAATATGTCCCTGCTTTTTTCAAGTCCGAAAACATTCAGCAGTCCTAAAGCCTCTTCATCGATTTCTTTTTCAACCTTATGGTAAGACGGCAAATGAAAAAGCTCCGATAAAAGAGAATATTTGTATTTATTATGCAGCCCTGCCTTTACATTATCTATAACGGACAGCTTGTTAAAAAGGCGTATGTTCTGAAAGGTTCTCGCTACTCCTTCCTTATTGATTTCCTCCGTCTTTTTCCCGACAAGATTTTTTCCGTCAAGCTTTATAGTTCCTTCCGAAGGCTTATAAACACCCGTCAGAAGATTAAACACCGTTGTTTTTCCTGCGCCGTTAGGACCTATAAGCCCGTACAGCTCGCCCTTTTCAATGTCCAGATCGAAGTCGTCAACCGCTCTTAAGCCGCCGAAAAATATGTTTAATTTATGTACCTCAAGCAATGCCATTTCCAGTCCTCTTGATTTTTCCGAAAAGCTTTTCTCTCATCCCTATTGCAAACGGAGACCAGTTAAATATCATTATAAGTATCAACACCACGGCGTATATGAGCATACGGTATTTGTTCATTCCCCTTAAAAGCTCAGGGAGCAGATATAGAATCACCGCCGATATAATGGAACCTCTTATATTTCCCATTCCTCCCAAAACGACATATACAAGCATTGTAATCGATACGTTGTAACCGAAGGTTTGGGAATTAGCCATCATGCCGGAGATATTATGCGAATAAAGAACTCCTCCCGCACCCGCAATGGCTGCGGATATTGTAAAAGCAAGTATTTTATACTTGGTAACATTTATACCGCTTGCCTTTGCAGCAATCGCATTGTCCCTGATCGCCATGATCGCTCTTCCGTCCTTTGAATTTATCAGGTTAAGACTTATAAATATAACAAAAAGCAAAACTATAATTCCTATTGTAAAGTTTGAATCTCTCGGTGTTCCGCTTATCCCGGACGCCCCGTTTATGAGAACCGTTCCTCCCGGCTCCAAATTAAAATCCGCCATATCCATGCTCAGATGTATGCCGTTTTTATCATATCCGAGATAAAAAGCGTTCAGCACATTTTTTATAATTTCACCGAAGGCAAGAGTTACAATAGCAAGATAATCCCCCTTTAATCTGAGAACGGGTATCCCGATTAAAAAACCGAACAGAGCGGCGCACGAAACACCTATTGCAAATGCAAGAAAAAATCTTATTCCGGACGGCAGCACGCTGCTGAAGCTTATCGAAAAAACGGCGCTGGTAAACGCTCCTATGCACATAAAGCCCGCATGCCCGAGACTCAGCTCACCCAAAATCCCGACGCACAAATTAAGACCGATTGCACAAATTGCGCTATATACAAGCGGAACAAGAAGATTTTGCATACTTCTTGACAGACTTCCCGTGTGTATAAAAACCTGTACAATCACATAAGAAAGTATGACTGTTCCATATGTTATAAACTGATCTTTAGTTTTTTTATTACCAAACAATTTTTTCATCTACACTTTTTCCTGTACAGTTTTTCCGAAAATTCCGGTCGGCTTCAAAAGAAGAACCAAAATTAAAATTCCGAATACTATGGCGTCCGCAAGCTGCGAGGAAATGTAGCTCCTTGACAGTATTTCAACTATACCGAGCACAAGACCTCCCACCATAGCTCCCGGTATGGAGCCTATACCTCCGAGAACTGCCGCCACGAACGCTTTTATCCCCGGCATCGCCCCCGTATAAGGGGTAAGCGAAGGATATGCGGAGCACATCAAAGCCCCTGCAACCGCCGCAAGCATGGAACCTATTGCAAAGGTCAGTGCTATTGTTCCGTTTACGCTTATTCCCATAAGTGTTGCGGCGGAATTATCTTCCGCCACGGCAAGCATTGCCTGACCCCGCCTTGTCTTTTTTATAAAAAGCTGTAAAGCAAGCAAAATTACCATGCTTGTAATTATTGTGACCAAAGTTATTCCCTGGATTTTAAGATTTCCGTCCGCAAGCGATATGCCTTCCCAGCCTATAATATTGGTAAAGGATTTGGGATTGGAGCCGAATATCAAAAGGGCTGTATTTTGCAGCAGATAGCTCACGCCTATTGCAGTAATGAGCACTGCAAGCTTGGAGCTTGCACCTCTTAAGGGCTTATAGGCTATTTTTTCTATAAATATTCCAAGCGCCATGCTTAATGCGGCTGAAATAATAAGGCTTATAACAGGATTAAGACCGTAGGATACAGAAAGCACATAAATGATATAGCTGCCTATCATGATCACATCACCGTGTGCGAAATTAAGCATTTTGGCTATACCATATACCATGGTATAGCCAAGAGCTATGATTGCATATATGCTTCCAAGACTTAATCCGTTAACAAGAGAATTTAAAAAGCTCATATTTGCTTCCTTTACTTGGCATCCGCATATACTCCGTCCTTTATTACAAAGGCTTTAGGTTCTTTATTGGGCTCTCCGTTTGCCTCCCATGTTATTACATCGGAGGTGAGCGCATCTTTAAGCGTAATCTGCGTCATAGCCTCTTTCATTATGCCGCATATATCCGAATAAGACATATCCGCCGTTATACCCTTTTCTTCGATACATTCCTTTATCGCATATACGGCGTCATAAGCGTCAGCTCCGAACTGGTTGGGAATTTCTCCGAATTTTTTCACATAGGCATCGACATAGGACTTTGTTTTTTCATCCCCGGAATAAGGAGAAAACGGTGCAAGAAGCATGAGTCCTTCTGCGAGCGAGGTGTCAAAATTCTTTACTCCGAGTATTCCGTCCATGCCGTCGCAGCCGAAGAATATGGGCGAATAGTCGGCATTTTTTGCCTGCTGTAAAATAAGCGCCGCTTCGGCATAGTAAATCGGCAGAAATACGAGATCGGCTTCCGCCTCTTTAGCTTTTTGAAGCTGTACCGAAAAATCCGTCTTTGAATCCGATGTGAAGGCTTCTGCGGAAACTATTTCCAGCCCCAGCTTTTTTGCATCTGCTGCAAATGCCTGATATACCCCCGACGAATAAGGATCGGAGCTGTCATATATGACGGCTATTTTTGTTCCGACCTTGTTATCAGAAATGTATTTTGCGGAGGCGCTGCCCTGTGCAGGATCCGAAAAGCAGAGTCTGAAAGCGTTGTCATATTTGATACAGTCAACTGCCGTACCCGACGGCGTAATCATGAACATATTGTCATTATAGGTTTCTTCGCTTACGGCTATGGTGCAGCCGCTTGTGGTGGGACCGACCAAAAACTGCATTCCCCAGTCATATAGCGCATTGTAGGCATTTACCGATTTTTGGTTGTCAAGCTCGTCATCCTGAGACTGAACTTCCGCTTTAAATCCGTTAAAGCCTCCGTTTGCATTGATTTCTTCAACCGCAAGCAAAACCGAATTTGCCACCGCATTGCCGTAGGCGGCGCCGCCTCCCGTGAGAGGTCCTATCGTTCCGATCTTGAACGAGCCTTCCCCGCCGCTTTCTTTAACACCTGTTTGAGCGGTACCGATAGAGTCTGAAGTCTGCGTCGGAGCGGCGGATGATGAACATCCCGCAATTGATCCGAGTATGAGAGTCGTTGCCATAGCCATACTCAGTTGTTTTAGAAGTCTTTTCATAAATACCTCCCCTTGTGATTTTGCATTATCTTTTAAAAATGATTTTTTGATAATACTAGGCTCTAAAATCAAAGTCAAAGACTCTCATTAACAACTTTATTGATCTTTTTTATCCTCTTTGGTTTTCGAAATTTTATTTTATGGGTGCTTTACCAAAAGCCGTCCATTGTATAGAATATTTAAAATTATCGCTTTGATATAGATAATAGCTATGGACAGCATGAATATTCATTAGCGGGAGGATACTAAAGTGACCTTAAATCAACTTCATTATGTAACGACGGTTGCCGACTCGGGAACGATAACGGAGGCTGCAAACAAGCTTTTTATATCGCAGCCAAGCCTTACTTCCGCCATTCATTCTCTTGAAAAAGAACTGAATATTACTATTTTTTACAGAACAAATAAGGGTATTTCCATTACTACGGAGGGCGAGGAATTTCTAGGTTATGCAAGACAAATGCTGGAACAGGAAAAATCCATAACCGAAAGATACACGGGTGAAGCCAAGGGCAAGAAAATTTTCTGCATTTCCACACAGCATTATTCTTTTGTTGTGGAGGCCTTCGTCGATCTGCTTAAAAACTATAACAGAGATTCTTATGAGTTTCATATAAGAGAAACTCAAACATATATGATAATTGAAGATGTATCAAGATTGAGGAGCGAGATCGGCGTTTTGTATATCAACGATTACAATAAAGCCGTTCTGACCCGTACATTTCATGAGCATAATCTTGAATTTACTCCGCTTTTTACGGCTAAGCCGCATGTGTTTTTGTATTATCAGCATCCGCTGGCTTCAAAAAAAAGTCTGGAAATATCCGATCTTGACGAATATCCGAGACTGACCTATGAGCAGGGCGAGCATAACGCTTTTTATTTTTTTGAAGAAATCCAGAGCCCTCTTGAGCACAAAAAAGATATAGTTGTGACAGACAGGGCGACGCTTTTCAACCTGCTCATAGGACTTAACGGATATACTATATGCAGCGGAGTTATAAATCCGAGACTTAACGGAGAAAATATTATTTCTGTGCCTCTTAATATAAACGATTTCATTCAGATCGGTTATCTTACGCACAAGCATATAAAAAGGAGCAGTCTCGGAGAAAAGTATATAGCTATGCTCAAATCAGCTTCGGAAAGTGCAAAAGCGACGCTTAAAAATTAGCAGAAAAAAGGTTCCCTGCTAACAGTCTGTTTCAAACCGTCAGCCGGGAACCTCTTAATATACCTGTATGATTAACGGCGAAGCTGTTAAAAAACCGTCATTTTTGTAAGATTAATTAAAAACTATTACTCCGTAGTAAGCGGCAAGCTTTAAAAAGCCGCACCAGCCGTTTTTATCACAGAGATCGGTTACCTTTGCTCCGGCGGGAATCGTTACTCTGTATTTTACCCCTTTATAAAAGAAATTTATGGTGACAGGCATATTGGAGGCTTCTATCTTCTGATATACCTTTTTATTAAAGCTGTTCCATACGGAAGTTTCAAGTGTTACGCCGCGGTTTCTGATAGCATCGGCTTTTGCGGTATCGCCGCTTGCAATCGCCTTATTCAGTTCCTTTAATGCGGCATCTATTTTCTGAA
>CAUVOD010000002.1:0-93255 GCA_963553525.1 uncultured Lachnospiraceae bacterium
TTAACATGTTATCATCTTAAGACAATGTGCGTTATCAAAATTGCTCTATTTTAATTGCTCTATGAAGTTCTAACACCTCAACATCTATGTTCTTCTATTCCCAAGCTATAAGCATCCTAAATTTCTTTCTTACTATAACTACCACCTTTTGACGCAACAAATACAATCAACCCCAAAAAATTCTTCTGTTGTTTCTGCTTGAACTTTTACGAATCACTCTTTCCAACATGATATTCTTATTCTAATATGATGTACAAGAAAACAAGACTGACCGTTACTTTTATTTCCAAAACCGTACCTACCGATTTTTTGCTGTGAATAACAATAGTTGTTACTTGCACTAATGTGATTATCCTATTGTCTCTATCATCACAGATCACGTCTCAAAGAACAAATCAGGTTCAGCTACATCAAGTTCGCTCTATCTTCATCCATCACACTTTCTTTATTCCGGCATCTCGCAAAACATTACCGATTCAATTTCTTTGAACTGTCTTTATCGCCTATAACAATCTCTTATAAATATCCAACATACTCTCCATATGATACTGTAGTAAATAGGCTGCATTGTGATACTCTGATGTGGCTTTTATCGATTTCAGAAGTGTAGGATAATACTTTTCCGTCTCTGTTATCATCCGATAAATCCTGCTTCTACTCAATCCCCATGACATAGTTGTAAGATTGTTGCATCTGTCAATGCATTTTATGAGGGAGGCTTTCGGATTCTTTGCAATCTCGCCATAGTATGCCTCCATCACAGTATCCCGTTCTTTTCCGTTTATCTTTTCGTGCGTAAGACCGGAAAGATATGATGCCTCCGGAAAGATCATTTTCCGGGACTTTCTCTTCAATGCAGCACTGTAAAGCTGTCAAGCTCTCCCTCAATTATTTTAAAAACTTTTAAACCTTAAAATGAATACGTCCGGTGAAATTCTCATTTACGGTTTCCTGGGTTATGCGTCCGCTTCTTAAAACGACCATTCTCTGCGCAACCTCAGCAACCTCGGGATCATGCGTAACTACTATCAGCGTGGTTCCCTCTTTATGGAGCCTGTTGAACAGATCGACCACTATCTCTTCATTTTTGTCATCCAGGTTTCCGGTAGGCTCGTCGGCAAGTATTATTTCCGGATGATTGATAAGAGCCCTTGCGACACAGCACCTTTGCTGCTCGCCTCCTGAGAGCTGTGACGGAAGATGCTTTGCTCTGTCTGCAAGCCCTACCCTGTCAAGAGCTTCCATAGCCTCTTTTTCATCGGGTATGCTGTGATAATACTGGGACAGCATTACATTCTCTACTGCCGTAAGGTAATTTACCATATAAAAAGATTGGAAAATAAGACCTATTTTATCTCTTCTGATATCGGTAAGCTCGGCTGAACTGTATTTGGAAATATCGGTTCCGTCAATAAGAACCTGTCCCCTGGACGGTCTGTCCATGCAGCCTATAATATTCATCATGGTACTCTTGCCGGAGCCTGAAGGTCCCATAATGGACAGCCATTCCCCCTTTTCCACCTTCAAACTGACATTATCGAGTGCATGTAAATCTCCGTAGATTTTATAAATATCTTTAAGTTCCAATATGCTCATTGTAATATCACCTTTCTCTTATTCACCCTTAAGCACAAGCGCGGGATCAACCTTGGTCGCACCTCTTATGGGCGCAATGCAGGCAAGACCCGTAACCGATACGGATACTATTATGGTAATGGGAACAAGCAGGGGTCTGAATATAATAGCCTGTCCGAATACATTTATGCTGACCGCCTCCGCAAACATAAAGCCGAGAACCGAGCCCAATATGCCTCCCACAAAGCCCAGCATCATCCCCTCTCCCATAAATTCTATGATAACGCTCTTATCCGACGCTCCAATAGCCTTTCTTAAGCCTATTTCCTGTCTTCTCTCCGTAACCACAGCCATCATGGTGGTTGCAACGCATATCATTGTAAGAGCCAGTATGACAACGGTAACCAGAAGGATAAGCGCCTGCAGCTTGCTTAAAACGGTTGTTTCCGAAGCCGTAACCCTTTTTACAAGGCTTCCCTTAAGCGCCGGAACATTTTCATTGATTTCGGAGGTATATCCGGTCAGCTTATCGGCATTCGCAGAGATACTCACCTCGGCAAGGTCTATGGAATCGCTGATTTCTGTCAGATTTTCAAGGTCGGAAAGAGACATATATAAAAAGTTTTCTTCCGAGCCTCCGGTGCTTATGATAGAAACGCATTTAAACTGATCTCTTTTTGAAACCCTTTTATCAGCTCCCTCTTCCGAGGTATATCTTATATAGATCACATCGCCTTCTTTAAGTCCCAAAGTCTCCGCAATCTTTTTCCCCGCCATGAATTCCAGCGGATTTTCGGCATAATCTCCCTCTACCAGCCAATAAGGACTTGTTTTCTTGAGGTTTTCCATATCAACTCCGGCTGCAACGACCGGCTGCATGTTTACGGATACGTTTTCATATCTATAAGGAGTCGCTCCCACAAGTTCCGAGTCGTCTATATAAGAAAGACTTTTTTCAAGATCGGCTTTAGTGAACTCCGTATCAACGGGAGTAAGTATCACATTCGCTCCGTAATTTCTGAATTCTTCACCCATCTGTCTCGGAACTTCTATATAAACCGTTATAAGCCCCGACAATATGGTCGCTCCTATCGCCACGGCAAGAAGCGCTATCAGCATTCTCGACTTACGCCTGATAAGAGAAGCGGTAATCATTCTAAAAAACATTTTACTTTTCATGTATAAACACCCTCTTTATCCTTATTGACGACCGTGCAGGACTTCCGCAGGCTGAAGTCTGAGTATCATCCTTATGGCGGGTATGCTGCCCGCAAGCGTAACCGCAAAGACCATGACGACCACTATGGGTATAATCACGGGTCTGAAAGCTATTGAAGAATCGAACACGCTCCGTCCTATAATCTGTGCAAAACCTATTCCCGCTGCAAATCCTACCGCGCCCCCGATTATTGTCGAAAACGTTATTTCGGTCAGTACCAGTATGGTAATAGATCCCGCATGAGCGCCTATCGCCTTCATAAGCCCGAGCTCTATACTTCTTTCCATAACGCTTGCGGTAACCAGATTCATGATCCCGAGAGATGCCCCCACCATGGAAAGCGCCGTAATAAGGAGCATTAGCAGTTGAGTTTTATCAAGTATAGCGCCCTCCGAATCGGCGACCCTTCTTACAGCCGACGCTGCGGAGTCGGTTATTACCTCCTGTATCTGGTAGCAGATGGCGCTTACATAAGCCGTGCAGTACCATGTTTCATATTCGTCCTTTGTAAGCGAATTGATATTTTTTGCCGCTTTTACCGCAAGGTCGTTATCAGGAGTGGTTAGAGCGCTGACCTCTATACTGTCAACCTTTCCGTCGCTGTCGTTAAAGAGCTGAGCGGTATCCAAAAATGTAAATATTTTTTTATCCTCATCTCCTCCGGATGAAAAAATACCCACGATCTTAAGCTCAACAGTTTTAGCTTCCCCTGTAAGACTTATGCTGTCTCCTGCGGAAAGTCCGAGATCTGAGGCTATCTCTTCACCGAGCATACATGACTTGAGATCCTCCGTTTTTTGCTCATCAAGCCATTCACCTTCGGTTATATCCCACCAGCTTCTAAGCGACGATATTCCGGCATCCAGCTGTTCGCCCGTAGGCAGATCCATATGATGATTGAACCAGCTCCCTACCAACGTAAGCTTAGTTCCATCCGCCAGATGAACGGGTATATCGGCAAACGGGGCGTAATCCACTATATTGAACGCCCAGAAAATAGTTTTTATATTGCCGAGCTCAGCCTCATTCAAATAAGCATTTGAAGCGGCTCCGCCCTCCACGTTATATAATTCATTTAAAATCGAGGACTGCTTCGGAACAACCGAAATATTCGCTCCGAAGGTTTTAAGCTCCTGATTAACCTTGTTTCCCACATCAAAAACCACACACAGCATGGCTGTCGCAAGGGATGCCCCCAGTGCAACGGTAAACGCTATAATGAGCATCTTGTTCCACTGCCTTATAAGCGTACCTTTAAGCATTCTTATAAACATGAATATTTTCCTCCATACAATTTTTCTATCCTCGTAAATCCGCCCTCCTGTCGGATTTATTCACTTCGGATAGAAAAACAGATCATCCGTGATCTTAATTTTTCTTCCCTAATAAATTCGACCTCCTGTCGGATTTATCCGCTTCGGATAGAAAAACAGGGTACAGCCCTAGTCAAATTCGCTTTCGTGTTCCAGCAAAGCTTCGAGGGGTATCACTATATTTCCGTCCATTACGCTATATTCCACGGGTATGGGATTGCAGCCGCCCTTAAAGCCTATGGTATTGATATTCATAACGACATTACAGCGGTTGCATACGACCTGCCCTTCTCTTTCATAATAGCCGGTCTGTCCGCATATTTCGCAAGCGTCAAGCCCTATTCCGTAAGCCGACGAATTGGGCTTTTGAATGACAATTACACGTATTTCGGTATTGTTCTTAGTGATATGGGCGAATCTGTGCAGATGCCCGTCGGAAACCTGCTCCAAAGAAATATAGAAGTTCTTGTCATCAACCTTATTATCCTCAATAGGCGAAAGTTCTATAACCCTGTTGGCATAAGCATTTATAACTGAAATTGTCAAAACGGAAAAAACGGAACATATTACGACGGTAGTTCCCCAACGTCTGTATTTTCTCCATTTTGCAAGTATTTTTCTTCTCTGTGCGGGATTGCTGTAAGGCTCGTTTATATTAAAACTCCTTGCCCATAAAACGACAGGTATGATAATAGCAGCTATTATTACAGCATATATAAAAACGCTGCTGTGATTGGAGCCGTATCTTGCAATATTAAACAGAAGCCTGTTGCTTGGGATAATCCTCCTTGCAAGCATAATGCTGAACGAATCGGCTATCTGATCCGCTTCATTTATCAAAAGAACGATAGACACAGCCGCAAATGTAATATTTTCGGGTACGGCTTTAGTCGATTTGCATAAGGAAATCCCGTATACAAGCGACAGGATAAATCCCAGAACCACCCCTATTACGGCTAAAAGAGCCTTTGATGTAAAAAAGCTTCTGTCAACAAGCCAAATTACATAAAAATAATTGACTATAACCGACGCAAAATATACCATTAGCGCTATGGCTGTGACTCCGGCTGCAAGACTTATAGTAAAAGCCGGAAGCTTTTTCATAAATTTTTTCAAAATTACAAGAATAACAAAAAGCAAAAAAGCCGCCAAAGTAACCGCATATATGCGAAGATTCCACATTCCGGTACTTATCTTGGACGTGAAATTCTTCATGAGTCCGAGTGAAAGTGAAAATAAAATCCCCAAAAAAATCGACACTTCGGCAATTTTTTGACTTATCTTATCTTCCGAAAATGTATTCCTTATATAACCTTGTATTAAACCCAGCATCAGCGTTAAAGGGACGAGTCTGATGGCGGTCTCTACAAAATATTTAAGCACGTCTCCCTCTTTTCTTACATAAATATATCTTTTTAAAAACAACCCTGATAATGATAATAAATAATAATTAATAATACAACATACAAAAAAGCCACATATAAATTACAGAAAAGCATTATATACGCGGGAAAGTTCCGCATGTATATGCAAGATCGCTCCGTACATATACGCAGGAAAGCTCTACAAGTATATACAACAATCCTACACGTATATGAATAAAGCTCTGCAAATGCAGAAAAAGCACTGCATGTAATAAATATAAGCTACATGCAGCGCCATATTATAATTCAGATTATATCAGTTCCATTCCTGAGGAGTGTATTCCCATCCCTCATATGTGTACTCAAGATTGCCGTCCTTGAAGTGATCTTCAAGAAGTCCTCCGGGACCGGTCTCGGCATCGGAGTGGATAAGGTAACCGTTTTCAGCAGGGCTGTGGAAGGTAAATGTAATATCATATACGCCTGCTTCGGGAAGCTTGATATTGGCTCCGTAGTGAGGACCGTCCGATGCAGCCATAGCCATGAATGAGCCGGAAGCATCCTTAACGGGCTCTTTGGTTTCATGGTCAACGATCTTGTAGTCAACGGTAAGATAAGGAATCCATGATCCGAGCTCATATCCGAGATCGTTTTCAAGAGCCGATACATCACACTCGAGGTGGAGGTCATAGCCCTCTATATCTTCCTGTCCGGGAGCCATGGGAACCGGCTGGAAGAAAACTGCCGATACGTTGATGAAATCAAGCTCATAGTCCTCGAAAATAGGTGTCTCTTCGAAGCCAGCCTCTTCTCCGGGTGCAGCAGCCATTACATTTTCAGTAGCTTCCGTGGATGCCATATCCGCAGCCTGAGTCGTTGCTTCAACAGCAGCCGTGCTTGCCTGCTCTGCAGGTGCTGTGGGCTTGTCGCTTGTGCAGCCTGCAAATGTAACTGCTACCATTGCAGCTGCGGTAACTAATGATAATACGTTCTTTTTCATTTTCTCCTCCTTTGAAAAAGTATTTTTGATTTATATAATCTCGAAAACACGTTATGTGCTTTCAAAAATTATCGATTTTATTGAGCCTTTTCAGCTAAAACCTCTTTTACGATCTGTGTAATAAGAGTACGAAGTTCCTCATCTTTGGCTTTCTTTTCTTTCGCCTCTTTTTCAAGTGCTTCCTGTTTCGCCCTGGCTTCTATTTCCGCACGTATCAGACGATTTTTCTTATCTTGTATTCTGAACAGTATAATAAAGAATACAAGAACTATAAGCTGGGGTATGAGAGTTTCCAGTATGGGATAGATACCCAACACGTCCAGAAACTCGCTGTTAAGAGGTATCCACGAAAGCCATGAGGGAGAGGTCATAGACACCACATCGCCCTCTATAAATTCCTTGATACCCGCTCCCACAAAGGAAATACACATAAATGCCATCAATATGCTGGTAACCGTAAATAACGGTCGAAGCGGAATGCTGACGCTGAGAACATGTATGGCGATGTAAACGAATATCAGCGTTATAAAGCCTACAATCATTCCCGCCCAGACCATATCTATATTATTTCCGGAAAGCATGGGCTGAAAGAACAGCACAACCTCCGCACCTTCTCTGAATACCGCAAGAAAAGCCGTTATGGCAAGAGCAATCGTACTTCCCGATTTCGCACCCTTTTCCGCCTTGTCCTGAATGTATTTCTGCCATACCTCGCTTTCGGATTTGGAAATCATCCAGTTGCTTACATAGCCGAGAACGACTGCTGCCGCAAGAGCGGTAATACCCTCTATAACCTCTTGAGACGCACTGTTTGCAAGCTTCATAAGATCAAGAAGCCAGGCAAGCACAAAGCTCAAAACAATACCCGAAACAGAACCTATATAAACGGGCGTAATAAGCTTTCTTCTCTTTTCCTTATCGTCACCCGAGGTTTTGCGAAGATAGGCAATAATCGCTCCAACTATGAGTATCGCCTCAAAGCCCTCGCGAAGTATAATTCCGAAACAGGCTGCAAATGTTGCTGTTGCCGCAGCGGCTGAGCCGGATCCCTCTCCTGTGCTTTCCTGTACCGAAGTATCCTCACTTTCAGTACCTCCTTCTTCTCCGGGAGTGGTTCCGTCCAAAATGTGTGCATCCTCCCTGAGCATGGAAACAAGCTTTTCAAGCTCCGCTTCAAGATCCTCAAGGCTTCCTCCCTTGGTGGCATTTTTGCAGGCTTTAAACTGGAGCTCCACCTGTGATTTTCTGGCTCCGGATATATAACCCATAGCGGCGCGTTCAAAGCCGGTCGTTTCATAATACCCGTAATAACCGTCATTTATGGAATTATATGCGGTTTTGGCGTCTCCGTTCGCATAAGCCGTCTTGGCATGCTCAAAAACAGCCGTCATGGCATCGACAACATCATTCCATGTACCTGTGGGTTTGCCGGATTTTTCTTTATATTCCGACCATTTCGAATAATATTCTTCGGGTTCGCTTGCGCTTGAAACCAGTCCGAAATTGGACACAAGAACTAAAGACAGCAAAATCGCAAAGAAACAAGGAAACTTCCTCATAATCTTTGATATCATAGTATGACCCTCCCCGTCACAGCGAGCAGTTAGACTAAACTAATTAACTGTAACGTTATCAGTATTACATTGCATTTTTAATATGTCAAGTAATTATCAGACATATTTTTACAAATTATGTATATTTTACAGCTTCGTAGATTCCATATTCTTGTATTTTTTGCGGTTTTGCAGACCCCATATCTTGTATTTTTAAATATTCAATTTTTGAGGTATAATTAATAGCGTTTTTACATACAGCCGATACAACTTGGAGAATTTCAGATGCTAATTAAGCTAATGTATACTGCGTTGTTTATAGTTATAGTTTCAATAACCGTAGGCATATATAACAAAATATCCGTTAAAAGAAAATTTCTTTCAAGAGAAGCCGGACTCTTTATGCCGGCGCTGATACTGGAGTCTTTAGCCAATCTGGGACAGATATATACCGACACGCTGTTCCCTTCAAAGGTCGCATTCGGCTTTATCTATGCTTTTCAAGATCTGATTATATACTCTCTGTTTTATCTTTTGATTGAATTTGCCGATTTCAAAATTAAAAATAAAAATATCCGCATAGCTATAGCCGTCCTTACGGCTGCGGATATCCTGTCCGTTATGATAAGTATCTTTACGGGACATATGTTTACAGCCGAGCTGAGAGACATAAGTGAATACTTTGTATATTATCAAAGCGTATTCCATCCTCTAATGTATATAAGGCTAGTATTTTTATATGCACTCACCGCATATGCGTTTTTTGCCGTATTCAGAAGACGCAGGCTTCTTCCTTCAATTTATCGGTCAAGATATACGGCGGTACTCGTTTACATGGTAATTTCGTTTATATGGGACGGAACATACACCGTATTCAACACCCCGATAAATACTTCGGTAATAACCTATCTGTTTTTTATCTTCCATATATACAAAATGTCAAGCGGATATGCATCCGATTCCGTCTGCGGCCGCATTTTTTCAAAGCTTATACATGAAGCGGGAGACGGGGTGGTCATCTTCGATATATATGACAAATGCATTTATTACAATGATACCTTGATAAATACCGTCGGTATATCCGACGACAGAGAAGAGGTTGAAGAACTTATAAAGCAATGGGCATTTGACGCCGAAGGCAACCTTTATAAGTCGCTTCCCGTCGAAAAGGTAATAAGTTATAAGGGGGAAACCTTATATCTGGTAATACTTGTTCAGGAACTTAAGGATGAACAGTCCAAGAAGATCGCCACTATATTCTATATAAAAAACAACACCTCGGAAGCTCTTACAAGGCAGCAGGAATATTACAAAAAGACCCATGATTCGCTGACCGGAGATCTTTATAACAGAGAGGGCTTCTATGAGGAGGCGGAAAGACTTATAAAAAAATATCCCAAGCTTGATTGGATGATAATAAAGTTCAATTATAAGGACTTCAAATATGTAAACAACGCCTACGGAACCAAACAGGGCGATGAGATCCTGAAAAAAACCGCCAAGAGATTGAAGCTCTGCATGAGGGACAACAGCATACTCGCCAGATTTTACGGAGACGAATTTGTACTTTTAACCACATACGGAAGATTCATTGAGGATAATATCGAGGGTATCATAGCTTCTTTGAGCATGAATGCTGTAGGTGATTTCTACGCCATATACATGAATATCGGTATATACAGAGTAGAAGAAGGCGAAACCGATATTTCCCTGATGTGCGACTATGCTACGCTTGCGGTAAATTCCGTAAAGGAAAATCACGGAAACAATATAGGCTGGTATAAAAACAGTATGCTGACGGAAAAGCTGGATGAAAGAAAGATCGTCAACTCCTTTGACAAGGCTATTGCCAATGATGAATTCACCATCTTCCTCCAGCCTCAGACTGAAACCGACGGAAAGGTAGTAGGAGCCGAGGCTCTTGTAAGATGGATAAAGCCCGACAAAGGCTTAATTCCTCCCTTTTCATTTATACCCGCACTTGAAAAAAACGGTATCATCCATCAGCTTGACGCCTATGTATGGGAGCTTGCGGCAAAGCAGCTTTCAAAATGGAAAAATGAGGGAAAGCGAAAGGTTCCCATATCCGTAAACGTTTCGGCTAAGGATATCTTTTATTTCGACCTCTACAAGGAATTTATGCGGCTTGTTGAAAAATACGACATAGATCCCGCAGATCTTAAAATAGAAATAACCGAATCCACCTTTATGGGAAGCCCGGAAAGATACGACAATCTTATTGACAGTCTTCACTCGGCAGGCTTCCTGATTGAGATGGACGATTTCGGAAGCGGCTATTCCTCTTTGGGACTTTTGAAAAATATATCCGTCGATGTTCTCAAGCTTGACAGAAGCTTCGTAATCGAGTCGGAAAAAAATCAAAAGGGCAAAATGATTTTGGAAAGCGTAATCAAGATGGCGGGTACGATAGGTATGTCGGTAATCGTCGAGGGAGTGGAAACGGAGGAACAGGTTAATCTGTTGAGCGGAATGGGCTGCGGCATATTCCAGGGCTATTACTTCGCAAAGCCTATGTCTATAACTGAATTTGAAGAAAAATATATGTGACCTGATTTTCTGACAATTTACACCTTCTTGTAATATGCGTCGTAAAATCGACGCATATTTTATATTTCATCCTGATTTAAAGCCCTTAAACAGCCATTTTTTCTTAATTTATTAAATAGTTCTAAAATTATAAACAATTACGCATTGTATCCGATATACTAGGTGTAATTTTACTATCGTTACTATTGATTCGTTTAGGAGGAGGTTGCCACATGGCTAATAAAAAAATGCACTCCGCATCGCAGGGAGGCGGTTTCGGAATTAATGCCGAAAAATTAAGAAACATGAGGGTTGAAGATAAAATCAAGTTGGCTTTCAGCAGAGTCAAAGTTTTAGCTCTTACTATGTCTATTATACTCATGTTTACAGTACTTTTTGAGTTGTTCCAATACAATCGTTTATACTCGGTAGACATGAAAGCAAACGATCAGATAGGGGAGATTCGTGTAGACAGCCAAAAGGTAAGAAGATATCTTTACGCTTATCTTATTTCATACGGAACGGAGAAGGGAGATGAATACTTCAGCACGGCTGTGAATGAAACCATCCCGGCATTGGAAAGTCATATTAATGCTTTGGAGTCAACGTATAAAAACTCCATGACCTCGGAGCTCAGATCCGCATATAAACTCCTTTCCGATACGCTTAACGATTATAAAGCGCTTGATGAATCTACAGATGAATTCAATGTGTCGTTTGATTACTTTGTGCACGGCAAGAACGGCTCCACCTCTTTGTATTCGGCTCTATCCAATATTGACGATTTAGCCGCCTCCATTGCGGAAAAATCCGAAGCTATGACTGCTAATACTTTCAGAATGATAATCGCGATAGTTATTGTACTTATTATTATCTCAATAATTATAAATATTCTGGGGATTCTTACCTTGTCCGATGCAAGAAAGAAGATCAGCTATGCGATAATAACTCCCACAACTGAGATAATGGACGCAGCCGAAAATCTCAAAAAAGGCAACTTCCATGTCAACATTTCATATCAGGCAAATGACGAGCTCGGAGAGCTTTCACACAGCATGAATGAGCTGGTCAACGTTCTTAATAATCTGATTATGGATATTAACGATAATCTTTACAGACTTTCGGAGGGAGACTTTACGAGAGGAGTCGATAATATGGACTACTACCGCGGAGATCTTGTACCCATAGCCGAAAGCACAAATTCGCTTGTCAAAAAGCTTTCAGAAGTCGTAAGCCGCATAAAGGAAGCCTCCAATCAGGTTTCTCAGGGAGCTACCAATATGTCACAGGGCGCATCCGATCTGGCAGAGGGTGCTACCGATCAGTCGGCTTCGGTTCAGGAGCTCACAGCCTCCGTTTCCACGGTCGTCACTCAGACCCGCAATCTTTCAGACTCTGTAAATGAGGGAAAGAGAACAGCAGACGAGGTAAGAATATCCGTCGAAGAAAGCAGTCAAAAAATGCAGCAGGTTGTTGACGCTATGGATAAGATTACAACCGCTTCAAGCGAAATCGCCGAAATTTCAAATACAATCGCCGATATAGCATCTCAGACCAACTTACTTTCGCTGAACGCATCAATAGAGGCTGCAAGAGCCGGTCAGTCGGGAAAAGGCTTTGCGGTTGTTGCGGATGAAATCAGAAAGCTTGCCGGTCAGTCAGCAGAAGCTGCAAGCCATACAAAAGAACTTATAGAGTCCACTATCGAAAATGTTAACCAGGGCAATATCGTAGTAGGTGAGACCAGCGAAGTTCTCACAAAGGTTTCCGAAGGTATCGTTCAGATTGCAAATATCATGAATCAGAATGCCGAGGTCGCCACACAGCAGACCAACGCTATGGATGAGATTGATAAGGGTATCGAGCAGATTTCGCAGGTTGTTCAGTCAAATGCCGCATCGGCTGAAGAATCCTCCGCAATTTCTCAGGAGCTTTCAAGCGAATCCGATACTCTTAACGAGCTTATAGGACAATTCACAATATAAGATACTTAAAAAGTTCTAATGAACTTTTTAAGTGACAAAGTCCTGACGGGATTTGAGAGCATATGGCAGCTTTTACGAGCTTTTAAGGTAACAAAGCCCTGACGGGATTTGAGAGGCTGTAACAATAACAGCTTTAACGAAGCTTTAGAAGATTATAAAACCCCTAGATTTTATAGTCAAAAGTTCTTACGAGCTTTAGGGATTACGAAAGCCGGACAGTCCTATAAATCAGTATATAAAAACGGTGCAGCAGTTTAATGACCGCTGCGCCGTTTTTATGTGATCTGAACGAGATGAAATTTTCTGTAAAAAATACGGTATTTAAATTAACCGCCTTAGAATTGATTGAAAATATTGTATGTGTAAAATTTTTTATGATCTTGTGCAAAAGCTTTTCTATTTCTTAAAAAAATCAGAATGTGAGCCGAGCCTACTGCACCTATAACCTCAAACAATATTAACACATCTATTTAATCTCCAAAAAATTCGTCATAAAAATACATTTCCTCAAAGCTGTATGGTTTATATTTTTTCACTTTCGCTTGTGTTTTTTTGTCATATGCCTTTATATCAGCAAGGAAACTTCCATCAGGCGTGTAACTCCATTTAGGATAAAACATCAACCCGTATCTGCCTAAATGCGGCTTTTTCAAATTGAACAACTTGCAAAACAATAAAGCGATTAAAAATAGAGGCATGGTGAGCACATTCACGCAAAACAAAATATATAATATAACAGCTATTATTGAAAATTTTATCAACATTCCCAACGACCAACAAATGGCTTTAATCATACTATACCCCTTCAATATAGAAGAGCCGACACACTTCAATGCTTGCCTTTCCCCGCCCTATGGGCTGTATGTAGCCCTATCGACGGGGGTATTTTACCCCTTTTACATATTGAATAAATCTGAATGTGTGCCGGTGCGCACTAGATATAATTCATTATCGTTAATGCGATATATTAACAACCAATCGGGCGATATGTGACATTCACTGCAACCCTCATATATACCTTTTAGCTTGTGATCCTTGTTTTTTTCGGGCAATTTCCTTGGTATCCTAAGTATATCCGTGATATCATGCAGTAAGCTCATATCATAATTGCGCTTTATACAAACTTTATAATCACGCTTAAATTTAGTAGATGAATTAAGCTTTAGCACTCCTTTACTCTCCTAATTTAGCGTAAAAATCAGATGTTGAGCCGTCAAAATGCTCACCTGTACCTCTTTTGATCATAGTGTTAACTTCCTCTATAGCCTCTAGTGTATCATTGTTTGGATCGTATTCAGTGATACCGAACTCTATTTTTTTAACCGCTTCAAGAACAGCATTTGTTATAAATCCGTTCAAACTCTTTCCCGCCGCCTTTCTTATCCGCTCTTCATCCTGTTTTTTAAATCTTGTTGAGACCCTGAAATAATTCTTATCTTCATATTTTCGGACCGCTTTAGCTTGTGCAGCACTTATTGGTTTTTTCTTTGTATTCATTTTAAGACCTCCCTATATATAATATATATATAGATATCTGTATTGTCAATTTTGTATATTATTCATAAATATAATATATAGATATCTGTATATTATATTAGTCATTGCGCCTTGGCATATACAGACGTCTGTAGTATTATATTTATAGCAAATAAAACTTTATAAGTACAGATAAAAAGAGTGCAAATATGAAAATAAATTTATTCGCTGAACTAACAAACTAAGCTTGTTAAATCGGACGTGCAAGGCATGATTAACTCTCTTTTAAATAAACCTGGCACTGCGCATATTGTCAAGCCAATACTTATTGTATTACCGCATTCAATACACGTCAAAAAACGCCCGAATCCTGCGATCCGGGCGTTTCCATGGATAAGCCTTATGCGGCTTTTTGATATTTATTTTTACTTACGTGAGTCCCACCTGCTTTGCTACCTCTTCGGCAAAGTTGTCTTCTTTCTTTTCAATGCCTTCTCCGGTTTCAAAGCGTACAAAGCTCTTTATGCTGATTTCCGCACCGTTTGCCTTTGCCACTTCGGCAACATACTGAGCGACCGTCTGCTTGCCGTCGGCAGCCTTGACATAGGTCTGCTCATTAAGGCACATTTCCTTGAGCTCCTTGTTGAGACGACCTACAAGCATCTTTTCAAGAATTTCCTGAGGCTTGCGCTTTCCTTCAGGAAGTTCGTCATTTTCTTTTACAGCCTGTGCAAGGAGAATTTCCTTTTCATGCTCCTTAAATTCCTCCGGAACATCCTTCATATCAACATATTTTGCGTTAAGAGCCGCAACCTGCATGGCGACATTCTTTACAGCTTCCTTTATGGAATCATTTATAACGGAAGACTTTGCATCAACGAGTACGCTTATGCGTCCACCGCCGTGAACATAAGGAACTACAATTCCTTCAGGCTCGCTTATCTTTTCAAAACGACGTATATCAAGCTTCTCGCTTATTACGAGAGTGATGTCCGCAAGAGCCTCTTTAACGGTCTTCGAGCTGTCGGCATTCCACTTTTCCGCCATGAAAGCATCGATATCCGTCGAGCTTGTTGCTGCCGCCTGTGCCGCAACCGCCGAAACGAAAGCTTTGAACTTTTCATTCTGTGCGACAAAGTCGGTTTCGGAGTTAACCTCAACAACAGCCGCAGTATGATCGTCAACGACTCCTACCGCAGTAAGACCCTCCGCCGCAATGCGGTTAGCCTTCTTTTCCACCTTTGCCTGTCCGTTCTTTCTAAGAAACTCAATAGCTGCGTCCAAATTTCCGTCCGTTTCCGTAAGCGCCTTTTTGCACTCCATCATGCCGGCACCCGAAATCTCACGCAGTTCTTTTACCATTGCTGCTGTAACTGCTGCCATAATCGTATCCTTTCTATCTTTAAACCGATATTACTGTGCTATCTCTTCAATATCCTCAGCCTCCGATGAAGCCTGCATAAGCTGCTCGTCAACAAGAGCCTCTTCACCCTGATTTGCCTCAATAACAGCGTCAGCCATTTTAGCGGTAAGGAGCTTTACGGCACGTATGGCGTCGTCATTGCCCGGGATTATGAAATCAAGATCTTCGGGATCGCAGTTGGTATCGCCTATTCCGATAAGAGTGATTCCGAGCGAATGGGCTTCCTTAATGCAAAGATGTTCCTTTTTGGGGTCTACTACGAAAATAGCGTCCGGTATTCTCTTCATGTCACGGATACCGCCGAGATTGGCGTTAAGCTTGTCATATTCCTTTTTGAGCTGAGCCACCTCTTTTTTCGGAAGAACATCAAAGGTTCCGTCTTCCTGCATACGCTCAATTTCCTTGAGACGTCCGATACGTGACTGAATGGTACGGAAATTCGTAAGCATACCGCCGAGCCAGCGCTCAGCAACATAGTACATTCCGCAACGCATTGCCTCAGCCTTAACGGCGTCCTGCGCCTGCTTCTTCGTGCCTACAAAAAGAACGGTTCCTCCCTGAGAAGCGATTTCAAAAACCGCCTTATAAGCCTCATCAACCTTTCCTACCGTCTTTTGAAGGTCTATTATATGGATTCCGTTGCGCTCCGTAAAAATATAAGGAGCCATCTTGGGATTCCAACGACGAGTCTGGTGTCCGAAATGGACGCCCGCTTCAAGAAGCTGCTTCATAGATATTACACTCATATTATCCTCCTTTGGTTAGCTCTCCGAATATGAGGCGGAGAGTCTTCCGCATTTACTTATCACCTGTGTATCGGTTTTCCGATAAGGATACTCCCATCGCATGAGCGACACCCCGGAGCCGGCATGTAAATACGTGTATGTTGTTAGCGGCTTTCTACAAGAAAGCCGTTATATATTAGCATAATCAGCGTGGAATAACAAGAAAAATAAATATCTCTTTTTCAATTTTTTTCAGAACGAGCAGCCGGAAAAATTTATCAGCCTCCGCTTATTACCTTAGCTACATCTTCATAGGTAGCCCCTCTGGGCACAAGCTTAGCGCCCGGAGAAATGTATCTGTCCCTTCCGCTCTGAACCAGATAGGTATTGAATGCAGCCGCATCATCAACGATACCTGCGGATTCCAAAAACGAGCTGACTTCCTCCGAATACCAGCCGTCCTGTATGGTCACAATTATAGATCCTCCGTTTACAGCCGGTTCAGCAGAAACGCTTGAGCCCGATGAAGCCCCCGTCCTTGAAGAGCTGCCGCTTTCGCTGCTGTCAGCCTTAACAGTAACGGGCTTTGAGCTGTCGGCTTCAGCCGCTCCTGTCGCCTTTGCTGCGGATATATCTGCCGAAGCCGTACTTATACCGGTCTGTGAGTTCTGCAGCGCAATACCCTGCATGGCAGCCTCTTCTCCGGCTTTGTCTTCTTTTTCTGCATAAACCGCGCTATCAGCGGATGCTGAAGCTTCGGACGAAGTCAACACGGATTTTTGAGAAACCGCTTCATTTTGATTATCTTCACTTGAAACATTCTGAGTAATGTTTGAAAGCCTTGAAGAGGCTTCAACCATACCAAGCTGCTTCGCTCTTACAATAACTTCCTCGTCGCTCATAGGTCTTGTTCTTGAGGCAAGGGCAATTTCCATTATTATTGCAGTGACAATAATCCCCATGCCCAGACCTATAAAATAAAATTTTAATTTCATACTCTCCTGCTTCTGCGCTTACCGCTGAAAAGATCTATTACAAGCCTTACTTCTCCGACACCCACTCCCAGTTCCCTTGCAATGACTACATTGGATTTTCCCATGTTGTACATTTCAAGAATACGCTGCTGTCTATCCTGAACAGCTTCAGCGGGGGCTTCCACCACTTCTCTTGCTACTGCAAGCGCACTGTTGCCTACCACCGTATTTACGGATTTTTCCATATCTATTTTAGTTCTTACGTCATGAGCGCCGTTTGATATCGGCACGACCTTGGATGAGAGAACTCCCAAGGTG
The DNA here is from genome assembly GCA_963553525.1 of uncultured Lachnospiraceae bacterium. Lineage (GTDB taxonomy): Bacteria > Bacillota > Clostridia > Lachnospirales > Lachnospiraceae > Butyrivibrio. The sequence goes on from CAUVOD010000002.1 coordinate 17,473, forward strand.
TAATCCGTAACTGCAGCGCTGAACTGATCTTCCTCCTCGGGAACAGTACTTGCCATTACTCTGTGTATATCGTCGGACTCGACCTTTTCAAAAGGAGAGGACAGCGGAGCAAATCTCGCATCTTGAAGTCTCATCATTCCGGATTTGGCATTTTCGGCATGTACAGCCGCCCCGGACTCAGTATCTCCCGTAATTTCGGTAAACGCCGTTTTTCTTTCTCCGGAAGACATAGACGTTTGCGCATCAAAGACCGATACCTGTCTTGTATTTACAGCCGTATCTCTCTTAAACCCGCTCACAGGACCGGCAGCGGCACTTCTCTGACCGCTTCCGGAAGAAGCTCTTACGGAAGCCAAAAGCTCTTCAAGCTCAGCCTTTGCCTGCCTTATCTGCTCCATTGCGGTGTTTGCAGTCTCCATGGACTCCTTTGCCGTAAGCTCGGCATCCAAAACGGTCTGTCTGGCTTCACTCGCACTCCTTGACACGTCAGAAACAAGACCGGTAAGGTCTTTATGCTTATCATTAAGCATATCGTACATAAAAACCACCTCATCGTGATTTTTATGTATATCGCCAAGAACCGTATCCGCATAATCGCTTATCGCGTTCATCTTATCATTGGTGATCCTGTCCATACCTCTTTCGGACTTGATAAGCGACTCCTCTATCGTATCCTCCAGCTGATCTCTTATTTCACCCTTGGCTCTGACAACCGAGCTGCGAACCATGTCTCTGAGATCTTTTTTCGCATTCTCGGCATCTTCTTCTATTTTTCCGGCCCCCATATGCGCAGGCATGACATATCCCACAACAACTGCTATAAAGCCTATAATTATAAGGATTATTTCCGTTGCGCTCATAAAAATATCCTCTTGCCCTTATACCTTTAAATCAAAAGTGTGCGTTACTCTCTGCTCTACCTGTCCGCCCAGTCTCAACACGGCGCCTTCAAGTTCGGATTCTTTATCGTCCCTGCCTTTTTTATCCTTTTTTCTTCCGTCATGATATTCATTTTTACCCTTTTCTCTTGCGTCGAATTTGCCCTGACTCTTATTGGCGTCGGTAGTCTCTATAACGGATGTGCTTTTCTCTTCACGCTCTTTCTCGAACTGATTTTGAAATATATTCTGATCGGCATTAACTCTGCTGTTGTCGGCAGCCTTAACATTATGCTGATCTCCGGTTCTCATGAATGCGCCTTGAAAATCAATTCTGTTTATTGACATTCGTTATCTCCCAAGCAAAAACCACAAGATATATGGTTAAAAATATATACGACCACATTTTATCATTAAAAAATAAAATAATAAACCTCTTTTATAAAAAGAATTAAAAAAATACCTCCAGAAGAGGTATTTTCCGTTAATTCGCTTCAGTAAGAATTCCCATGTATCTTCCCATCTTGCCCTTCATACGCTGGAGCGCCCTCGTATGCAGCTGAGATACTCTGGATTCCGATACCTGGAGCACCTCCGATATTTCTTTTAGGGTAAGCTCCTGATAGTAATACAGCAATATGACTTTTTTTTCTCTTTCCGTAAGAAGCTCCAACGCCTCCGCAAGCATCTGCTTAAGCTCCTGCTTTTCCACGACTTCTTCCGGTCTGTCGAATCTGACCTTTCTTGAAGGATCTTCCGGAATGTCCGCACCCTGTTCCATAAATTCGTTTAAGGATACGACATTGGTGATCTTCATTTGAGACTGCCAGTTAAGATATTCCTCCTCGGAAATATTCATCCTCTTTGCAATCTCGGCATCCGATGCCATATGACCCTTTTCCGATTCGATTTCCCTGATCGCCGAGTCGATCTTTTTCTGCCTGTCCCTTATAGTTCTGGGAATCCAGTCCATTTTGCGTATCTGATCAAGTATGGCTCCTCTTATGCGCAGGGACGCATATGTTTCAAACTTGACATCCTTCATGGTGTCGAACTTATCTATTGCGTCAATAAGTCCGAAAACGCCGTAGCCGACAAGATCGTCGTATTCCACATTAAAGCCGAGATACATACTGAGACGCCCCGCCACCAGCTTTACAAGAGACGCATATTCTATGATCAGCTTTTCTCTGATTTGTGCAGAGTGAGTCTCTTCATATTCTTTCCACATTTTAGCTCTTGACGCTTCGTCCATAAAGCCCGGATTCCTCCATCGCCCTTAAAGCCGCTTATCGGTTGATTGCAGTTTCTTTAGCCGCCGTATCGTTTTCCGTATCGGACGCAAGTCCCACGCTTCCGTAATATTCACCGTTTTTTGCGGCAATTTCTCTAAGCTTTCTTTCTTCAGACTCTTTAATCATTATCTTCTCAACCTGTATTTCTACAATGGTCTGTAAAATGCTTCCTATAAGAAGAAAGAGCGCAAAGGAGCCTATAACGATTATAAGCCACCAAATGAGACTGTATTCCTGCATATAGCTGTAAATCGCAATGCCCGCAGTTGCGGAAAGCGCCACTACATATGCTATCATTCCGGTTCTTGCGCCTATGTTTATTCTTCTGCCTTTTTTTGCACCCTTTTTATCTTCGCCTTGATCCTGTGCCATAGCAATCCGCCGTTAAAGCAGTCTCCTTCCGATTTATTTTGCAACATCATGATTATAATAACACAAAATTAGCGCCAAAAATCTCATCAATAAAAAATAGTGAGCTTTTGACACTAATGTTATTATTAAAATTAAATTTTCTTTTCAGGTTTTCCTACCGCTTTTATGACGTAGTCTCCCGTTTCGGGGTAAAATACGACCGTTCTTCCGTAATTTTCCCCGGTATCCCTTGCAAGAAGCGGAATACGCATTTCCTTAAGCTTGGCAATGCAGGCGTTTACATTCCTGTCGCCGACCCTCATGCTCTCATTATTTGACTGAAAAGCAAACATCTGTGCTCCGCCCGCAATTTTAGCAACGAGCCTGCTTTTTGAGCCGCCTTTTGCCACTATCATATTTACCAGATCCTCTATTCCGGTATCCGCAAATTTGGGTCTGTTAGAATTGTTAACTGCGGCAGTCGAGTCCGGCAGCATTATATGAACTAATCCGCCAATCTTCGTGAGGGGATCTCTTATTGCAACCCCGCAGCACGATCCGAGACCTAATGTTGTAACAGCGTCAGGTGCTTTACAAACACTTAAATCCGCCATTCCGATAATCGTTACACGTGCTTGATCCATATTGTCAAACTCCATCAGTCTGTTGTATAGTCGCCCATTCCGAGAGCCTTAAGTATCTTTGCATAAGAATCCATGTCGGGAAGCATTATAAAATATCCCTCCATTTGTACATCACTGGAAAACTGAGTGTCAACCAGCAAAATTTCATCCGCTTCAATTCCGAATGCGATTGCGGGAACGGACAAAATAGCTCCCATCATATCCACCGCAATGGAAGGAACCGAGGGCAGCATACTGAGACCCGTAAGCATGGAAAGCGAATTGAGATAGGCTCCCGTTATGATATTTCCCACTTCCTTAAGGGCGGAAAGTTCAATTTCCGTCAATTCTTCACTTGTATTGTCCGGAGTACCCATAAGCACGTTTACAAGATTTCTCGCACTCTTTGTTCCCAGCATGAACATCATGGATCCGTTTATATCACCCTCTGCCAGAAGATAGATACCTACCATTACCTGATCGGCTCCGCCCATTGCGCTGCCTACATCCTTAAATTCCAAAAGACGTACATCGGGAATATCCATATCGAGCTTCATTCCCATCATCTGAGAAAGAGCGCTTGTGGCATTGCCCGCACCTATATTTCCCAGTTCTTTTAATAAATCGGAATATTTCTCTGATAATTCCGTTACACTAAGTTTTGACATTTATACACCTCCCGAAGTTCTTTAGTCTACACGTTCAAGGCTGAGTGCATCAAGATCGAATATTGATACAAGACCTTCCGCATATTTGCCTACACCGTATATGAAGCCTGCGTCTCCCCTTCTGTTAGGATCCTGTTTGACCTTCTCTATGGAATTTGAGCCGAGAGTAAGAACTCTGTCAACCGCATCCACTATGATACCGAATAAAGAGGCGTTATCAGGGCGGAGAACAAGTATGCAGGTATTTTCATCATACACATCAGCCTCCATTCCCATACGGATACGCATACTGAGAACCGGTACAATATCGCCTCTGATATTTATAACTCCCTTTATAAATGCCTCAGACTTGGGTACACGTGTAACCTGTCTCATTTTTACGATATTATCAATATATTTTATCGGAATACCGTACTTTTCTTCGCCATATTTTATAACGATATATTGAGTAAGTTCGCCAAGATCGGCAGTATCTCTAAGTGCATCCATCTATTGCCTCCTTAAATAAGCGCGTTGGGATCGAGAATAAGAGCTATCTCGCCGTCCCCAAGAATAGTTGCTCCGCTTAAGAACTTTGCCGTTGAAGTTTCTTTGCCGAGGGGCTTTATAACAATCTCAAGCTGGCCTATAAGCTCATCAATTATAAGACCCGCCTGCTTATCACCCTTCTTAACCACAACGACAATCAGCTTCTCACTTTCATCTCTCGTAGATTCAATGTCAAGAGTCTGATTGAGGTGAATGAGAGGACATACGTTTCCTCTGAGAGTTATAACCTCTTTATTTGATACAAGCTTGATTTCCGAAGCGGAAACGTCCTCTATAGTCTGTATGGAGTCAAGCGGAATGGCATATTTTTCATTACCCACCACAACCATGAGAGCCTGTATGATCGCAAGCGTAAGAGGAAGTCTGATAGTCCAGGTGCTTCCCTCGCCGAGCTTTGATTTTACGGATACTTCGCCCGAAAGAGACTCGACCTTGGACTTAACTACGTCAAGACCCACGCCTCTTCCCGAAACCTCTGAAATAACCTTGGCTGTCGAGAAGCCGGGAGCAAACAGCAGATCAATACATTGCTGATCCGTCATCGCCTCAGCCTGTTCCTCGGTTACAACATTTCTTTCTATGGCTCTTGCTTTTACAACCTCGGGATCGATTCCGTTACCGTCATCGCCTATCTCAATGACAACGCTGTTTCCGTCCTGATAAGCATGCAGGAAGATATGTCCCTCTTCCGGCTTTCCTCTCTCACGCCTTACCTCCGGACTCTCAAGTCCGTGATCTGCGGAATTTCTCAAAAGGTGCATGAGGGGATCGCCGATTTCATCCACAACGGTACGATCCATTTCGGTATCCTCACCCGTCATGGTAAATTCCATCTGCTTGTTGAGCGCCTTGTTAAGGTCGCGTATCATACGGGGGAATTTCTGCAAAGTATTTTCAAGAGGCACCATTCGGACATTCATAACCGATTGATGAAGGTCCGTGGTAACACTTTCAAGATATTCGATCTTTTCCGCGATCACATCGCTGCTTCCGGTACTTTCCGCTGAATTTGAGGCGGAAATAAGAGAGTTTTTGGCTATAATAAGCTCCGAAACCTGATTCATTATGGTATCGAGCTTATCAAGGTCAACACGAACCGTTCTGTTGATTACGGGCTTTCCTGCGGGCTTTTTGCCTGAGGTCTGTCCCGAAGCGCTCGGAGCGGTGGTCTGCTTGGGAACCGGAACGGAAGCCTTGGGCGCTGCTTCGGCAGTCTGTACGGCAGCTTCCGGCGCAGCTTCGCCGGGAGTCTCCGCAAGTCCTTCATCAGTAGTTCTCGCATTTGCCAAGTCGAATTCTCCGCCTACGACATCTTCAACCTCGGATACATTTTTTGATATTTCAATAACTTTTTCAATTCCCTCTTCCGTAACTACCACAAGAGAAAATTGATTTTCAAATTTTTCATCCTCTATATCGGAGGTCGACGGGTCGCTTGCGGCGATCTCGCCGATTTCTTCAAGTCCCTTTATTACCATAAATGCACGTGCCGCCTTGAGTACACAGGTCTCAAGTATGGTTATCGTGACTCCGTAGATATGTTTTCCCTCTTTGCTTTTTGCTATAAGGTCGTCCTTTTCATTAGGCTCAAGCCTTATCTCCGTCCAGCCGGCAGAGTTTCCTGAGCTTTCAGCAGCCTCTTCACTTACGGTTTCAGCCTCCGCCTTTGCGGGAGCGCTCTTTTTTTCTCTTATTTCCGCAAGAGCCTTCACAAGATGAGCATTTTCTTCGCTTCCTTCATCCTGCGTTTCTGTTATATTGTCCACATAAGCCTGAACTGCGTCCAGGCATTGAAACAGCGTGTCTATTATATCCGAAGTGATTTTCAAATCGCCATTTCTTACATCCGAAAAAACATCTTCAACGTGGTGTGTAAGGTCCTGCATGTGCTTATAGCCCATTGTACCCGCCATACCCTTCATAGAGTGAGCCGCTCTGAAGATCTCATTGATACAATCTTCGTTTTCCGGCTCCTGTTCAAGCTGCATGATGGAATCATTCAGCGTTTGGAGATGCTCCTTGGCTTCATCCAAAAATACGCCCAGGTATTGACTAACATCCATATCTGCCTCCTTAAGCTATAAATAGTTTCATTCTTCCTTATTGAACACCAACCTGTTCCACTATCGCCTCGGCAATATCTCCCAATGCAAGTACCGTATTGGATAAACCCGCCTTTTCAACCGCTTTCGGCATACCGTAAACAATACATGTATCGGCATTTTGACTGATAACATAAGTCTTTTTCTGTTTTTTGAGGTTTAAAATCCCCTCGGTGCCGTCCTGTCCCATACCCGTAAGCACCACGCATACCACTTCGTCATATCTCGTGTCCGCCAAAGATTCATATGTATAATTGGCACAGGGCTTAACGCTTTCTCTGGGCGGAGCATCTTTGAAATGGATCGTACATCTGCCCCCGCTGTTGTTTACAACCATATGCGTTCCGCCTTTTGCAATATATACGTTTCCTTTTTTAATCTCTTCTCCTTCTTTTGCTTCCTGAACCTTGACTTCACTCATGGAGTCAAGTCTTACGGCAAGAGAATGGGTAAAGCCTTCCGGCATATGCTGAACTACCACAACCGGTGCATTAAGTCTTCCGGGGAGCTTGGGAATAACCGATTGAAGCGATCTGGGACCTCCCGTGGAAGACGCTATACATACTATTTTGTTTCCCGATGTTCTGACTGAGGAAGCCTGAGGCTTTATGTTCAAAATCGCATGCTCGGCTCTTGTCATGCGGGAATCGCTTATTTCGACGCTCTCACACACTCCTGCAAGAGTTTTTAAAAATTCGGCAGCAAAGTCGTTGCCTCTTGCTATGGAAGCTTTATCCGGCTTCTGAACGAAATCAACGGCTCCCGCTTCAAGGGCGTCCATGGCGACCTTGGAGCCTTCCGCACTGTCCGTTGAGGAAATCATCACCTTTATGACGATCTTTTCCTCACGGAGCTTTTTCATAAGCGCAAAGCCGTTCATTACGGGCATATTTATATCCAGCACCATTGCATCATATTTTTTAGTTCTGAGCAGCTCCAAGGCTTCACTGCCGTCTTTTGCTTTATCTTCAACGTGAAACCTCGAATCTTTATTTATAATATCACCCAAGATACTTCGCATAAGTGCAGAATCATCTACCAGCAATATTTTTTTAGCCATTCCCGTTACCTGTAATATCCTCTTCTTCTTTTCTTTTTCTTCTGATTTTACGCTCTTCTTCGAAGATATATCTGATAATATCCTCCCTGTCGTCCTCATCTATTATCGTATATTGAGATCTGTATTCAAACATATCCTGTCTGTTTTCCAGATTTTTAAATCTCAATACTTTTATACATACGCTGTACTCCTCGGGAGATCTTTGACCGGGCAATCTGAAAGAGGAATAAAGTACGGTTCCTTCTTCAAAATTGTCCTCCGAAACAAAGCGTATGCCCCCGCCGGATATATCGACAATCACAGCCTTTTTAAACGGGATTTTCGAATTCAGTTCATAAAAAGAATTTGATGCGACGGCAAGAAGCTCATAATCGCTGAGCTCTCTGCACTTCATCTCAAAGGCACAGGGAAAACGGTAAAATGTTCTTCTTTGCATTTTTTGAAGACCCGAAAGAAGATCTACCGTTATCATATGCATATTATTGGTTCTGTATCTGTCCGATATCTTACAGAAGCATTGGTATTGCCCGTTTTGAGAATATATATACAGATTATACTCACCGTCAACGGGTAATAAAATCAGCTTCCCTTTTTCCACAGGCATTGTGAGATCCAGCTTGTCTTCAGAAATTATGTCCGTTATCTGGCTCTTATAAATCCGCCCCGCGTCTCCGTTTTTTTGCGCAAAAGCACCCTGTATGACCTGTAATTCCACTTTATCTCCCGGATTGATATAATCTTCCAACATAGAAACACCCTTTATCTTTTTACTGAATCTTACAGTTGTAACCGTTTCATTTATAATTTCAGGTCTTACTTATATTTTTATTACCGCTTTTCATTTTGCTTATTGTCCTGCGGAGACTGCTGTCCGTTAATTTGTTCTTTTGCCTTCGTTTTGCTTTCTCCCAGCTTTCTTCCGCTTATTATATAAGAGAAAAACGCCGCCATTCCCCTCTTTTTTATATTGGATACGCCTTCAGTACCCGTAAGCTTGGCTGCTATCGACTCAAACGCCCTCACCGACTTTGCATTGGGGTATAGTATTGATACCGGCGTCTGCTGCATCACGCTCTCCTGCAGCTGCATATCGTGAGGTATACAGCCGAGATATTCCATAGGAAGCTTCAAATATCTTTGTACGACGGCATTTATTTTGTTATAAAGCTGCTGCCCCTCCTCATCCGACGTGACTCTGTTCGATACACATTTAATCACCGTATTATCCGTAGAAAATCTCGGATATTGAGTAAGAGCCTTAAGCAGTGAATACGAGTCGGTAATCGATGTAGGCTCCGGAGTGGTGACAAGAATAATCTCACCGCTTGCAACCAGAAATTCAAGAACGGCGCTTGATACTCCGGCAGCGGTATCTACTATTATTGTATCGGCTATTGCATCCAATTCGGCAAGATTTACTATTATATACTCCAGATAATCTATGCTCAAATTGTACATATCGGATATTCCCGCTCCGCCTGATATAAAACCCACATCCATAGGTCCGGGCGTAATGATATCCTTAATATTTTTTCCCTGATATATAAGGTCGCTTAAATTATGCTTGGGAACCGTTCCGAACATTATTTCAATATTTGCAAGCCCAAAATCGGCGTCGAGAATAATAACCCTCTGTCCCAGTCTTTTAAGCTGAACTGCAAGATTTATGGCAACATTTGACTTGCCCACCCCGCCCTTTCCGCTGGTTACGCAAATAACCCTGGCGAGTGAGCGTCTGGCTGCACTTTCACTCTTGATTATATTTCTAAGCTGTCTTGCCTGATCCACAAATTTATCCTCATTATATCACCCTGACTTATTCGGGGCTGAAGTCGTTCAGCTGATGAACATTTCATCCGTTCGTTTGTTATCCGTCAATGTCTACCGCCGAGAAGTACCTTTACTATTTTTTGGGCATCGAATACCTCTATATCGTCCGGAACGTCCTGCCCGTTTGTAATATATGACATGGCTGCTCCCGTTTTCATTCTGATATTGTAAAGATTTCCGTTGGCAAGTGTTTCGTCCATTTTGGTAAAAAGCAATTTATATTTTACAAGCGCCGAATATTCATCCGTTATTTCAATCAGGTCTCTGTACTTGGTAGTGGCTGAAAGGACAAGGTAGTTATCGCTTTCAAGTTTTTGTGACAATGCCTTGATGAAATTCATGATGTTGGTCTTTTGCTCTTCGTTTCTTACGGAGTGACCTGCGGTATCTACCATGATATAGTCATAATCCCTGAAATCATTTACCGCCTGCTCCATTTCTTCGACCGAATAGACAACCCTGAACGGAGTTTCCATTATGGCGGCATAGGTTCTGAGCTGTTCAGCTGCGGCTATTCTATATGTATCAACGGTAATAAGCGCCACCTTCTTTTTTTCTTCAATTCTGAGCTTGGACGCAAGCTTGGCAATAGTGGTGGTCTTACCGACTCCGGTAGGTCCTATAAATACAAGCGCCTTTGCACCGTCCTGTGCGGGCTGTATTATTTCGGATCTTCCGAATTTAAGAACCATCTTCTGATACACCGCAACAAGGGCGTTATCAAGGCTTATATTCTTTTTTGCAACCTTTTCTATCTCATCTGTCAGCTCGTTTGCATAGATCTCGTCAACCTCATTTTCGAGCAGGGTATTATACAAAAGCTTTATAAAGGATAAGATTTCCTTAGGTATGGTTGTGTCATCTTCTTCGATTTTAGGCTTCTTTCCGGAAAGCTTTTCCATGGCTGTCATAGGAACGGGATCGGAAGAAACGGGAGTTGCTATTCTCTGCTCCAAAAGAGAATGTAAATTGTCAAGCTTCGCCTCAATGGCGTTTACATCGGATTTACTCTCGTTTGCCGCACCTTCTTCTTTAGCTTCCTTGACCTGAGCGGCTTTCCCTAGCTTTAAAGGGGGTATCTTTCCCTCGCTTGCAGCCCTCGCAATATCCGCCATAAATGCGGCGCCTTCATCATTGGCAGAATCGGAATCCGGCTCGTCATCGCCGACTCTTACATCAAATTCGGACGAAATATCCGAGCTGCGCCTTGAATCGGCTTTTGATTTTTTATTGGACGACAAGGACTCGTCACTATCATGCTTTTTCGGTTTTACCACCCTGCGGTCGTCATCCGGGCCGTACGGAGCTCTTCTTGACGAATCCTCCTCAAGCGCAACCGTAACTTCAACCTTTTTGGGAGCGAAAATGGATAAAAGACCGCTTTTTTTAACGGGTTTTACATTCATTATCACTATACCGCCGCCAAGCTCTTTTCTTGCAAGCTCCGCCGCTTCGTCTTCAGTTTTTCCTATATACTTTTTTATTATCATGACAACCTACACATCCGCCGCAATCATGCCTATGCGGAAATCATTCCTACCGACTGCAACTCAACCGAAGCGTCAACCTCATTATATGATATTACTATCAAATCTTTATAGTAATCCTGAGTCATCTTTTTAAAGTACATACGTACAACGGGAGAAGTCATTACAATCGCCGATTTTCCGACATCTTCAAGCTTCTTTATCTGAATACCCGTATTTGAAATAACGGTTTTGGTGGTCTCCGGATCAAGCGTTAAGTATGCTCCGTTTTCGGTCTGCTTTACGCTGGACATAATCTGCTGCTCAAGCTTCGGATCAAGAGTGACCACACTTGTCGTGTCTTCCGTTGAAAAATATTTGGTCGAAATGGCACGTTTAAGGCTCTGTCTCACATACTCTGTAAGCAGATCGGCATCATGGGTGGACGGTGCATAATCGGCAAGAGTCTCAAATATGGTAACAAGGTCTCTTATAGATATGCCTTCGCTTAAGAGGTTCTGCAATACTTTCTCTATTTCACCCAGACCCATAAGCTTAGGCACAAGCTCGTCCACAAGAGCGGGATTGTTTTCCTTGAGATTGTTAACAAGGTTCTGAACATCCTGTCTGGTAAGAAGCTCCGCTATATGTCCTCTTATTATTTCAGTTAAATGCGTGGCTATTATGGAAGGCGGATCTACAACCGTATATCCGTAGCTTTCCGCTCTTTCTCTCTGAGACTCCGTTATCCAGATCGCAGGCAGATGGAACGACGGTTCAAAGGTGGGTATTCCGGATATTTCTTCCTCCACATTACCCGGATTCATAGCCATATAATGGTCGAATAAAATCTCTCCGTCCGAAACCTGAATACCCTTAATCTTTATAATATACTGATTAGGGTTAAGCTGAATATTGTCTCTGAGTCTTATTATCGGAACCACGCTTCCCAGTTCAAGTGCTATCTGCCTTCTGATCATTACTACTCTGTCAAGCAAATCTCCGCCCTGATTGACATCCGCAAGAGGTATTATTCCGTAGCCGAATTCAAGCTCTATCGGATCAACCTGAAGAAGAGTGTTGACATTTTCGGGTCTGCGCACTTCCTCCGCCGCCTGCATGTCTTCGGTTTCCTGAACCTCTTCTTCCAGCCTGCTTATGCTGATCGACTTCTGCATGCTGTAGCCGGCAAGTATAAACATGCCTCCCAGTACGCAATATATATACCACGGAAGAGGTGAAAAAATTCCAAGTCCCGCAATGACCGCACCGACAAGATAAAGCGCCTTGGGTATTCCGAAAAGCTGCTTGATAAGAACCTGACCGAAATCCGCCTCATCCGCTCCCTTGGTTACAAGTATACCCGTCGACAAAGCTATGCACAAAGAAGGAATAGCCGAAACCAGACCGTCGCCCATTGTAAGCACGGCAAAGGTGCTGACAGCCTCGTTCACTTCCATCCCCATTCTGAATACGCCCATAGATATTCCGCCGACAATATTGACCACCGTAATTATGAGTCCCGCCGCGGCATCTCCCTTTACATACTTGGTGGCACCGTCCATAGAGCCGAAAAAGCTCGCTTCATCCTGTATCTTTTTTCTTCTCTGGCTCGCCTCCTGATCGGTGATGGCTCCCGTGTTGAGATCGGCATCGATAGCCATCTGCTTACCGGGCATGGCGTCAAGCGTAAATCTGGCGGAAACCTCGGACACACGCTCGGAGCCTTTGTTTATAACCATCATCTGAACAATGATAAGAATTATATAAATAATTGCACCTACTATCAGATCGCCGCCGCCGACAAAAGATCCGAAGACCTTAATTACCTCTCCGGGATTGCCCGTTGTAAGGATAAGTCGTGTAGACGATACGTTAAGTGCTATGCGAAAAACGGTTGAAAATAAAAGAAGCGTAGGGAAAAACGACATATCCAAAGGCTCTTTGGAAAACATACAGGTAAACAGTATGGTAAAAGAAATCCCCATATCAAAGGCAAGCAATATATCCATAAGCAGCGGAGGTATGGGAATAATAAGCATGATAACGGCTGCCACCATATAAAGGGCAACAGCGTAGTCATATATTCTTTTTTTTATTTTGGCTGTATCCATCAAGTCTTACCTTGTGCATGATAAACAAACGCAAGAACCTCTGCAACCGCTTTATACATCTCCGGAGGTATCATTTCACCTATCTCGACATTTGCATACAAAGTGCGTGCAAGCGGCTTGTTTTCAACTATTTCTATCTTGTTTTCCTTGGCTATCTCTTTTATCTTCTTTGCCAGGTGATCCGCGCCTTTTGCCACAATAACGGGTGCAGGATACTTGCTTTGGTCATATTGAACCGCAACTGCAAAGTGGGTCGGGTTGGTAATTACAACGTCCGCCTTGGGTATATCCTGCATCATCCGTCTTTGAGCCGCCTGACGCATGCGCTGACGCTGCTGAGCCTTGATCTGGGGATCTCCTTCGTCATTTTTTATCTCATCCTTTATTTCCTGTTTAGTCATTTTCATGTCTTCATGGAATTTACGTTTTTGATATATAAAATCCGCCAAAGCAATGATCATGTAAGTCACGGCTATCCTTATTCCGAGACCCACAACCATATCCCCCAAAAGCTCGATCGCCCGGTTCAAAGGAATGTCATACAGAAGGAAAATAGACTCCTCTCTGCCCATCAGATAATTATACACAACCACAGATATAAGGGCAATCTTTAATGTGGCAAGCACAAGCCCGAATATGGACTCCTTGGAAATGATCCTTTTTAATCCGCTTATCGGATTCATCTTGGAAAATTTGGGCTTAAGCGGCTCCGATGTAAATTTCCAACCCACCTGAGCCAGTCCGCAGATGAGTGCCACAAGAAATGTTACCGCAAAAAACGGGGCGCAGATAAGTAGCATATCAATAAAAGCCGTTCGCATTATTGCCGATACGGCAGCCTTAGGAACTTCTCCGTTATGCAAAGTGGTAAGCTCAGGCAGCCTGTTGTATATACTTGGAAACACAGCCTGAAACGTATGCCCCACTCCCGGCAATATGAGCTGCAATAAAATAAAAGCAGCCAGCAGAGAAAAAGCGCTTCCTATCTCTTTACTCTTGGCTACCTGACCCTTATCTCTGGCATCATCCAGACGTTTTGAAGTAGGCTCTTCCGTCTTTTCACCGCCGGGACCTTCCTCGGCAAAAAATTGCAGATCATACCTCAGCAATATAAAATTTTCTTCTTTGATGAAGTCATTTTTCAAGGTTTCATAGCCCCGATGAAGTTTTCCATAAGAGTCCTCATGCTTGTCATGATAAATTCCGACGCACTTCCGAGCATTGAGCAGCTTATGAACATTATTATAAAGCCTACAAGTATTTTTATTTGAAGACCGACCGAAAACATGTTAAGCTGGGGAGCGACTTTAGCTAAAATGCCGAGTATTATATTTACAATAAAGGTAACTATAAAAACCGGCAAAGCCACTCTGAAGCCTATTATAAAAAAATCCTTTACAAATTCGGCAATGACAACCGCAAAGCTGTCCTCTCTAAGAACCACTCCGTTTATGGGTATCCACTTATACGAGTCGGCAACGGCACTGATAAGATATCTGTACATACCGCTCACTATCATCATCACCAAAATGATCTTATTGTACAGGGTGGATGTTATGGTGACATTTTCTCCCGAAGAGGGATCCATTACGGTCGACATGGACAAGCCCACCATCATATCCACTATCTGACCGGCCACTCCGGTAACCTGCATACATATCTGTGCCGCAAAGCCCAGTATGATGCCGCACACAGCTTCCTTTATTACAATAAAAGCATAAGCTATTGTAGTATGGTACTCCAGCGTCGTAAGCGGGACTACCGGCAGCAATAATATCGATACAAGAAATGAAAAGGCAATTTTAACCGAATTTGTAACTCCCGTATTTACGCCACCCGTGAGCGGAGCGATACTGACAAAGCCGGTTATCCTTGCAAATATCAATAAAAAGTATATTAAGGTTTCATAAGTAAACGAAAGATGCAGCATATCACCTTATATAAATGCTGAAATTGTTCCATAAATCGGTAATATAATCGGTCAGAACGGAAGCCATCCAGTTTCCGAGAATAATTATTGTTATAAATACGGCAAGAACCTTGGGAACAAAGGTCATGGTCTGCTCCTGTATAGACGTTGCGGTTTGAAAAATGGAAATCACAAGTCCTATAACAAGAGAAACCATAAGTATCGGTGTCGAAACTTTGATTACTACAAATAAACCTTCGGACACTATCCGGGTTACTTCCCCCATCGACATGATACGTCACCTCTCATTAACTAATAAAAAGTTTTAACCAAATTACCTATTACCAGATTCCAGCCGTCCGCAAGAATAAACAGCAGTATTTTGAACGGCATTGAAATCGTTGTAGGAGGCAGCATCATCATTCCCATACTCATAAGCACGCTGGATACGACCATGTCTATAACAATAAACGGAATATATATGATAAATCCTATGATAAACGCCGTTCTCAGCTCGCTGATTATAAACGAAGGGATAAGAACCTCCATAGGAATGGAAGCTATTTCATGATCCCATGTATAGCCCCCGATCTCCATAAACATCAAAACATCCGCCTCCTGAGTCTGAGCGGACATAAATGTCCTGATCGGCCCGGAAGCCTTTTCAAACATCTCTTCCTGGGTGATTTTACCTTCGTCGAAAGGAACAACCGCATCGTTCCATACGGTATTTATGGTGGGCTTCATTATGAAAAAAGTAAGAAAAAGGGCTAAGCCTATAAGAACTATGTTAGGCGGGGAAGTCTGAGTATTAAGCGCCGCCCTGGTAAAATGCAGCACGACTATTATGCGGGTAAAGCTTGTGAGCATAACAAGAAGCGTCGGCGCAAGAGTTATAAGAGTCAGGACTATAAGCACCTGGAGAGCTCCGTTAATGGAACCGTTCCCTTCCCCGAAGGAAAGTGATACCGCATTTGCTATATTCAGCTCGGACAGGCTGTCCGCATCCCCGGCAGTACCGGCTTCATTGATATTGGTGCGCTCGGTTCTGTCACCCGTCGCAGGATCATCTGCGGCATGAGCCGTAAAAGAATATACAACAAACAGGAAGGATGTCAGCAGTATCGCCAAAAGGGTACTGATGACTGCCCTCCTTTTCAGCGTACATAAACGATCCTTCCTCTTAATTTTCGTCAATTTTTTCCCCGTCTGCTTTAGTCTTCTTAAGCCTCTCAAGCATTGATCCGAAATCAACCCTTAAAGACTTGTTGACCTCTTGAAAAGTTAACTCATCTTCATTCAGCTCGCACAGCAAATTTATTTCATCTTTGCCTATTGCAACTGCCAGATACTTTTTGCCGATACGTACAATCGCAATGTATTTAGTCTGGTTTATTCTGAAGCTCTCTATCAATTCCATGTTTGAATTGCGATTTTTCAAACCTTGAAAAGAAGCGACCCATTTTGTGACAAAAAGAGCGCCGAACAAAATCGCAACAAATATGAACAAAACGGATAGGAGCTGAACTACGGACTCAACACCAAGCGATGATGTAAGCAGCATCAAACTCACATTATCCTATAACTTTTTTGATAGCCTCAATTACGCGATCGGCCTGGAAAGGCTTTACTATAAAATCCTTTGCACCGGACTGAATTGCCTCTATAACCATAGCCTGTTGTCCCATAGCGGAACACATTATGACCTGTGCGGAACTGTCAGCCTCTTTTATTGCCTTGAGTGCCTGAAGTCCATCCATTTCAGGCATGGTAATATCCATAAGCACCAAATCGGGCTTAAGCTCATTGTACTTTTCAACCGCCTTGGCTCCGTTTTCCGCTTCTCCGGCAACATCATAACCGTTCTTGGTAAGAATATCCTTTATCATCATTCTCATGAACGCCGCGTCGTCGCAAATCAGAACATTTTTAGCCATTGTAAATTCTCCATTCCTTTAGATTATTTAATGATCTCGGTTACTCTGACGCCAAAGCTTTCCTCGACCACAACTACCTCTCCTCTTGCTACATATTTGCCGTTGACCAGAACGTCCACAGGCTCTCCGGCGACCTTATCCAGCTCTATTATGGTGCCGGGTGCGAAATCCAATATTTCGGATATCGCTTTGCTTGCTCTTCCGAGTTCAACGGTTACATTCAGCGGAACATCATGTATCAGCTGAATATTCGCTCCTCCGACGAGATTGTTGATATCTCCCGAAAAGCTTTGGAACTGTGCAGGTGCTACATTTAAATTTTGATCAGGTTGCATCATATTACCGCCCACCATCCCTGTCGGAACTCCTCCGCTTGCCGGCGCTGCCGTCTTCGGTGCGGCTGCCGGAGCCTTGGGTGCCGGTGCCGGCTCGGGCTCAGATTCACCTCCGCCGGAATTCATAGTAAAAGTATCATATAAATTCTTTGCAAATTCAATAGGATATAATTGTATCAAGGTGGAATCCACAAGATTGGAAATCTTCATCTTGAAAGATATCTTTACAAATGTACCCGCAAGAAACTGAGCCACACTCCCCGGATCCTGAGAAACAAAGTCCTGTACATCCGCTACCGGAGGGGAAATATCCACCTTATGACCTGTCATGGAAGAAAGCGATGTTGCTGCCGCTCCCATCATTTGGTTCATTGCCTCCGATATTGCCGAAAGTTGAAGCTCTCCGACTTCACCGCTTATATTGGTTCCGTCTCCTCCCATCATGAGGTCGGTTATGACCATAACGTCCTTATCCTTAAGGACAAGTACATTGCTGCCCTCTACTCCCATTGTATATTTGATGGTAATAAATACGCAAGGCCGTTCATATTCGTCCGAAACCTTTGCCCAGTTAGACAATTCAACCTTGGGAGTTGTTATATCAACCTTTTGGTTAACAAGCGAAGACAGTGTTGTCGCAGATGTACCCATGCTTATATTTGCGATTTCTCCGACAGCGTCTCTCTCGGTTTCATTCAAAAGCGTTTCATCAATCGGCGGATAATCGGAAGGATCCACAGACTTTTCAGCATTTCCGTTCGAGTCGTCGGTTGCCATACCTGCCAAGAGGGCGCTTATTTCATCCTGTGACAATTGTCCATCCATACGGTTATTCCTCCTCTCTTATTACCGACGTAATTCTTACGGCATATTTATCTTTGACCGTGCCCGGAAGCGCAGTAAATTTATTGATATTTCCGACGTATACCTGCATCTCGGAATTGACCGTTTCGTCAAGCCTTATTATATCTCCAAGCTGCAGTTGCAGAAAGTCCCAAACATAAACCTTGCAGTTGCCAAGAACCGCTTTGATCGGAACGTCCACGTGCTTAATCATGGTCTCCATCTTATTAGTGTACTCTTCGGAATTACGAGATTCAATAGCTGAAAACCAGAATTTAGTGTTCAGCCTGTCCATGATCGGTTCCAGAGTGAAAAAGGGAAGGCAGAAATTAACAAATCCCTCCACATCGCCGATGGACATATTAAGCGTCACTATGGCAACCATATCCGAAGGAGAAATAATCTGTGCAAACTGAGGGTTGGTTTCAACCCTGTCCAGATTGGGCTCAATCTCAAGAACATTTTCCCACGGCTCGGGCATCAAATTAAGACAGATGGATACAAATTTTTCTATGAGCGGCATTTCGATGTCGGTAAACGATCTGAGCCTTTCTATTGCCTTGCCTTCGCCGCCGAGCATCCTGTCTATAAACGCATAGCCCAGACCTGCCTGAATATCAACTATTATATTGCCCTGCAAGGGTTGAAAATTAACAATTCCGAGAATAGAAGGATTTCCGAGCGAATTGGCAAATTCACCATAGGTCAGAGCTTCGGAGCTTTTAACCTCAACTACGACATTCTTTCTGATATATATAGGCAAATTATTGGAAAGGAGTCTCCCGTAATGCTCGAAGATCATTTCCAGGGTACGCAAATGCTCCTTGGAGAATTTAGCGGGGCGCTTAAAGTCATAGTCCCGTATCTTCTTCTCGTCGGTTTCCTTTATATCTTCCGCATCCACTTCACCGCTGGCAATGCCGGCAAGCAGCGCATCTATTTCACTTTGTGATAATACATCTGCCATTTATATTCTCTCTCACAATAGGTTAAGCCGGATTATATGTAGGGAAATCAAGATCAAAGATAAATGACGATCCGTCGTAGAGCTCCCATATAGCTTTAAGGCAGGCGGCCTTTATCTCAGCTCGAGAAGCCATTACATTTCCGTAATTATACTGTCCGACAATTTCCTTGATTTTTGATAAAATTCTATCAGAATATGTTTCAGATACCGTGCTTGCATATTCAGAATAGCCTTCATCCTTTTTATCCAGGTATAAGGTTACCGAGAGCTGGAGATAATGCTGCTCGCCGTCTCCTCCGTCCGAAACCTCCTGTACCATAAGAGGCACTATATTTGCTTCTTTGGTAAGTACGACGGATTCCGTATCCTTGACGCTTACAACGCGCTTCAGAGGATCTTTTCCGGCTCCTGAGCCTCCGTTATCCTCAAGCTTGATTGCGGCTGCGATGTCGGAGACAAGCTTTGCCGTTTTGTTGTTCGTGCTCTGGACGGACAACAGCATTATAGACGTCATGGCAAGGTTAACAACCAGTAATGCGAGAATGAGAATAGTAAGAAGATTTTTTTTCATTTTTTTGACTCCTGATCAATCAATGGCACTCAAAGGATTATATATTCTTATTTCTACTCTTCTGTTTCGGGCTCTTCCCTCCGGTGTGGAATTGTCCGCTATCGGCTCCCACTCTCCCCTTCCCGAATGCTTTACTCTTGAAGGCTCTATGGTGGTGGTATCGTTCAGATAATAAAATATGGATAGGGCTCTGAACGACGAAAGTTCGTCATTATTGGCATATCCGGATCCCGTTGTAGGAAAGTTGTCGGTATGTCCTTCAATTTCTATCGTGCCTGATGAATAGGTCTCCAACACCTTGCCGACCTTGGCAAGCACCGGGAGAGCCTCTTCCTTTATGGCCACCGAACCCGCATCAAACAATATACCGCCCTGTATCGTGAGCTGAACATATTGACTCGTATAGTTCATTTCTATGGACTGAGCAATAGCGGGATCCTCGTTAAAAGCGGACGATATCTCCTTGTAAAGCTCTTCACTTGCTTTTGTTTGAGCTTCTTCAACGACCTCCATTGCTGCTTTTTCCTCTTCGCTTACTTCCTTCTTGTTTTCTCCGTTTTGGGATTTACCCATGCTGGTAGTATAAGCGTCGAGCGAGTTGAGCTGTGTGGTTCCCTTTCCCACGAGAGCGCCTTCTCCGAAAGCCATTTCTCCGCCCGTGAATATTCCGAAAGCATTCGAGAACGACGCCGCTATGGCTTCGAATTTCGCTTTGTCAACCGATGACATCGAAAACAAAAGAACGAAGAAGCATAACAGCAGATTCATAAGATCGCCGAAGGTAGCTGTCCACGCAGGGGCGCCCATTATAATAGGGACTTCTTTTTTTGCCATTTAATTATTCTCCGGAACCGTTTGCGGCTTCATATGCGTCACGTGCTTTAGGTGCAAGGAAACTCTTGAGCTTTTCTTCCGTGGTGCGCGGATTTTCGCCCGCCTGTATTGAAAGCAGCCCTTCCACTATAATAGCCTTACCTGTCATCTCATCGTCGTTTCTTGCGCTCAGCTTTGTCGAAACCGGAAAGCAGAACCAGTTGGCTATAAACGAACCGTAAAGAGTGGTAAGCAGGGCAACCGCCATGGCGGGGCCTATGGATGAGGGGTCGTCCATATTTTTCAACATGTTAACAAGACCTATAAGAGTACCTATCATTCCCCACGAAGGTCCCTGCGCCGCTATATCCTCATAAACCTTTATACGGGACTTGTGCCTGGCGTCTATGGTGTCCATTTCGGCTTCCATTACGCTTTTGACAACATCCGTTTCGACACCGTCAACTATGAGAAGAAGCCCTTTCCGCATGAATTTATCATCCATGCCCCTTGCCGTCTCTTCAAGAGCAAGAAGCCCTTCCTTGCGAGCCGTATTCGACAGATCTACTATGGTTTTTATTATGGAACCTACGTCTGCGGTCTCCGCCTTGAAAATCTTCGGATATGCCGTAAGACCGGATATGAACTCATCCAGGCTTTTTGAAGCCATTGCACACATAAACGATCCGCCTACGGTGATGAGAACGGAAGGAACGTCTGCAAAGTTTCCGAGTTTTGCAAAATCAATTCCGGCATTGACATCAAAAACAATTCCGAAGACCATTAGAAACAAACATAATATCAGTCCGAGTATACTAGCTAAATCCACAACACGCCCTCCATGATGTGCTGATCAACAGGTTTACATACTTCTTTCAATTATTTCGGAAAATTTTTGATTTATTTAAGTCTTTGATACTCAAATATTTTTTCGAGTATCTGCTGCCTGTTCTCTTTTACTATGTATTTGTTTCCGTTAACAAGGCGAATGACCGTATCGGGTGTATCCTCAACGGTCTCAATAAGCGCCTCGTTTATAAGCATTTTTCTGGAATCCATTTTTGTGACTTCAATCATAATAACGATCCCTAGGCATCTCAACAAATAACATTTTTCTTTGGTGAAAATTACAAATTTATTCACCAACTTAGACAGTTTATCATAATTTTCCGTTCATGTACATACTATATATTGAAAAAAGTCCCCATTTCATGAGGACTTTTTTCAATTATGCATATTTTATCTCTTGAGATTTGTAAGCTCTTCAAGCAGGGTATCGGAAACGGTTATTATACGCGAGTTCGCCTGGAATCCGCGCTGAGCCGTGATCATTGATGTAAACTCCCCTGAAAGGTCTACGTTTGACATCTCAAGAACACCGGTATTTATCTTTCCTCCGTCTTCAGATACGTCCATAACGCTGGCATCACCCGAGTTCAGGGTTGCGGCATAAAGATTTTCTCCCTCTTTCGAAAGACCGGACGCATTTGCAAACTGCGCTACCGCAATCTGACCGAGAAGTCTCGTCTGTCCGTTGGTGTAGGTCGCCGTGATCTTGCCGTCCTGAGATACGTTTACTCCGCTGATAGTGCCGACTCTGCGTCCGGCATAGCCGTTCTTTTCATTACCGCGGGAAGTCTTGATGGTGGCACGTCCGGAAGTATCCGTATTGCTGCTGTTCTTTAAATTAAGGTCTATCTGATAGATACCGGTTGTGGTATTATCCGTATCCAGACCCATGGCTTTAATTGCGCTGAGCTTTTCTTTAAGCTCCTTATCGGAAGTTGAATTGATATTGTTGGTTATGGTGGCGTTATCAAATTTGAGCTTGACCGTAGTATATCCGGGTTTTGTGGTATCGAGTTCGTCGGCGTCATCTTTATATCCCGAATACGTACCCGTTCTCGTGTTGTAATTCAATGTGACTTTATTGCTCGGATTGCTGCCGTAAGCTCCGATCGAGCCGAATTCCACTCCAAGCTGCGCCCAGGTATACTGAGTGCCGTCATTCTTGGTCCTTATCGATTTGCCGGTAGAATCCGTAATATCGACGAGTTCCATGGTGTACTTGCCCGGTTCTATATTATAAAGCTGCTCTCCCGACGGGGATGTTCCGGCAGGCGTACGTATATCCTTAAGCTTAAAGGTCGCCGTATACGTATATCCTCTGTTGTCATAAAATTCATACTGAACAGTTTTTCCCGCACTCGACGTTATGTCGCTGTCGTTTTTGTCTATGTTTCCGCTGATCATTCCGGCTCCGGTAGCCTCAGGCGGATACGTCTGAGCCTCCTTTGTGAGTACCGAAAGCTTTCCTATACCGCCGTTCTTATTTATGGTTCTGACACCGGTTGCCGGATCTTCCTGGACTCCCCAGCCTTGTACATAGTAACCCGTAGACTGCATGGCGAGATTTCCGTCTCCGTCGATATAGAACGAACCGTCTCTTGTATACTTGGTACCCGAACCGTCGTTGACCATAAAGAACGATTTTCCCGAAATAGCCATATCGAAGGCGTTATTCGTGGTTTGTGTGGATCCCTCCTGCGTTATGGCTGTTGAAATAGATGCATTTATCGCACCGAGACCTATCTGCTTGGCATTGACGCCGCCGGTCGTTGTTGTCGAGCCCGACGCCGCCTGAGATGTCTGATACATTACATCCGAAAAGTTTATTGTCTGATATTTGTACGCCGTAGTATTTACGTTGGCGATATTGTTACCGATTACGTCCATTCTGGTCTGATGAACCTTAAGTCCGGCAACTCCTGAATACATTGATCTTAGCATTTTTTCCTCCTTAAGCCCTGAGTTCCCTCAATCAGTCAGGAACCGAAGACCCCCTTGTCCTTATGCAGGATTTCGGTCCGGTCTTATTAAGCTATTACTGCTCCGTCTATGTTGGTAAAAATTTTACTTGTGCCTTCCTGCCTGTCTACCGCCGTAACCACCGTATTATTGGGCACATTCACGATGAATGCGAGATCATCCAGTAAAACCAGCGAATCTTTTATACCCTTTTGCGAGGCTGCGTTTTTTGCCTGATTTAATCTTTCAAGCTGGTTATCGCTTATCTTTATCCCTCTTGAATTCAGTCTTTTGGTTGCATGTCCTGAAAATCTGATCGGATCGGATGAGTCTTTAACCTTTTGCAGTATATCCGTAAAGCTTCCCTGCTCAGGGTTCTGCACTGTGGAAACCTTAGGTTTTCCGGCGCTGTTTAAATTATCCCTGATTTGGGTTATGGATGAGGCAGGATATTTGAGTCCTAAATCACTCACTCTCACACCTCCCTGTGTCACGGTGTTGTCGGGTTTGTTCCTTCCTTAGGCTTCGTTTCTCCCGTCTTATCCGCTTTTTTGTCTTTGTCCTCCGAAGGCTTTGTGGTTCCGCCCTTAGGGGAAGCAGCTTCATCGAACACGTTTGCTCCGGCTATTTCCTTCATTCTTTCTCTGTACATGAAAAACTTTTTCTGATAATCCAAAGGAATAAGCCCTTTTGTCGTCTTGTCGAAAGCCGTATATGCCTTATTGATAGCCTTAAGCTTGTCAAGGTCGTTTTTTGAAAGTTCGCTGAGCTTGGGCAGCTCGTTCATAGCCCTTATAAATGCCTCGGCAAAGCGCTTTGCAACAGTATATGCTTCCGAATGAACCTCTTTTACATCCTCGGCTTTATAGAGCTGACCTTCTATGCACACATATGCGGTAGATCCCGAATATGATACATATTCTACAAGTCCCACTACTTCCGTTACCTTGCCCGTCTCTTTATTTTCACTTTTGACCGTTACGGTTTTTCCTACCATATCCGAGGCTCTGGACATCTCCAGGGTTCCCTGCATATTCTGCATGGCTTCAAGTGATGAGAAAGTCGCATATTGAGATATCCATTCCGTGTTGGAAGTAGGCTCAAGGGGATCCTGATGCTTCATCTGTGCAACCAGAAGAGACAAAAACTGTTCTTTCTGCTTTGCGGCGGACGATTTATCATCCTTTTTTTCGGCTTTGGCTTTAGCGTTGGGGTCAGTCTGGTTCAGGACCTTGCCGTCTTTTATTAGAGCCGATACATTCGCCATATTCTCTCCTTTCTTTATTTATGCTCTGTAATTAACCGTGTTGCCTTCAAGTGCCATAATCTCCGCAGTTAAGCGGTCTTCTTCGTCAAGAGCCTCGATATCGTCTTCATTCATAGAAGAGAGATCCATTTGAATTCTTCTCATTCTCCCGATATGGTTGAGCTTTTTCTCATGCTCTTCGCCCGCATCTTCGCGGCTGCGGCTTTGATCCGAATTTTCATCGTAGGCATGACTTCCTACGGCAACCTGCACTTCTCCGACCTTTATTCCCTGCTCTTCAAATCTTTGAATCAGCTGAGGCATCTGGCTTTCGAGCGCCGCCTTAACGGCTTCGTTCTGAACTATAAATCTCGCCGTCATGTCCGCACCTTCAAGTGCATGCAGGCTTACATTTACTCTGCCGAGAGACTGCGGATTAAGCTGCATATCCATGGTCGTAGAACCGCCCTTGAGCTCGCTCGTCATCTTTTCAACTATCTGTCTCAAGATATCCATCGCCTGAGTGTCGGCGCTTGAAGCTCCGGCAGGAGTCGTTCCCGAAAAGCTTAAGGCATTTTCTATGCTTCCGAAAAATTGATTCACCGCTCCGACATTATCCATCGGAATGTCGACATTTAGAACTTCCGCAAAATCGGATTTTGACCGATTTTCCGCCGCTTCATTGTCTTTGCTCTGTCCACTTTCAAGACCGGATGACTTTACCGTAATATTTTTATTTATTACAGCTTCATCTGCGAGTACGACTTTGTCCGGATCGGTTTTTTCAGCTTCGATTTCGTTAAAAAGATTATTTTTAACGCCTGTTGATGCAAAAGCGGTTTCGACAGTTTCCTCATCCGCTTTAATTGCCGAGTTCAATATTTTGCTGAACTCTTCGAAATCGACTCCGAAAGTCTTTTGTATGCTTTCCGACAATTCAACCGCCATATCCTTTACAGCTTGCAGATCTTCTCTCAGGCTGCCGTCGGTAATAAGCACAGCCTCGTCTTCTCCGCCGAGCGCATACATAAGCTTTGCAACGCCTTCTTCGGTAAGAAGATCCGTTTCATCAAGACCAAGCCTGTTTACCGCTTCGGACACGGCTTCTTCTTCAACGGAAAGCCTCTGCGAAACTTCCTGAGTCACCTTGCTTGCTGCGGCATCCACCGCTCCGCCGAGCTTATCTCTAAAATCCGCTGTGGAGCTTTTCTGTGATACAGTAGATCCTTGTGCCGTGCTTTTATCGGAAAATTGAGCCTTGCCCCGCTCGGAATAATTAGCGGTTCCGCTCTTTTGAGTCCTGGAAACAAATTCAACGGATCTGTGATCTTTTCCGATCGGATTTACAGCGGAAGCGGCTGAATTTCCTGTGATAAGCTGCGAAGAAGCCAATATGGACATTGCGGTGTCATTTATCATTGCCGCAAAATCCGACTTGTTCCGCTTCGACATATTTAAATCCTGTGCACTGTTTGCCGAGATTTTCCCCGAGGGCAGAACGCCACTCGATCCGCCTATGGCGGTCACGTTAAGATTTCTTATTTCCGGCATATCCTCCATCCTCCTTTCTATGTCCGAAAGTACAATTGCCATCCTGTATTTATGTACTTATCAAACATGAATAGAACCCTGGCATCCTTGCCGGCTCATTATTATATCGGAATATAAGAAAAAAATTTTTATAGCTTCAAATGATTTTCTTATATAAACCAATCGGTTTTTATAAATCAGGCAGAGAATCCGGTTCCATCAGCTGCGTTAGCTTTGACGCATTTGCCGCGTCCATCTTGCCTAAAATTTTGCCTCTGTCGGCAGGCGACATTTGAAGCAGAATTCTTGCCGCAAGCGCCAGATCACGTTCGGAGCCGTTGGCTGCCATCTCGTTAAAGATACCCGCCGCCGCCTGAGGCTTCATTGACGAATAAGCCTGAGCATATGTCTTTACAACCTCGGACTGCGCTTCGGTCCTTACCGCTTCTTTGTACAGCTCTGCAGCCGCATCGGCGTCAATAGACTCGTACCATGAAATATATGCGCTTATATCGGGAGCTTTATCCGAATAAAGAACTTCGTTATACCATTCGTTACGCTTGGCTTCCACATCGGCTGACGCCTCCTCGAAGCCCTTAAGCCTTTCGACCTCCGCCTGAAGCTGTGCTACGGTCTCCGCATTTTCTTCGTTAAGCTTTTTAGCTTCTGCAAGCTGCTCCTCAAGCCTTTTTACATATTCATTGTCCGCCGAAGCCGCACCGATATCCCTTACCGCCGTCCCTCTTGACGACTCGGGCAGAATGTGATTCAAATACGGAACGTCTCTGATGATCGGAGCCATTACGGTGCTTCCGAAGCCTCCTACATCAAGCCTTACCAAAAGAGCCATTATGAGCAGCCACATAACGACAATCAGAGCGGTGAGAACGAAGCTTGCAAACCCTCCGCCGGTATAGTCATACTGGGCTTCCCTGTCGTCTATTTCCCGTGCTTTTTTTCGAAACTCCTTTAATTGCTGCTTCTCTTGAGCTTTTAATTTTTTTCTTTCCTGTTTTATCTGCTCTCGAATTTTTTTAGGATCTTCGTATATGCTCATTCTTTGCTGATCTATATCTGCCACTTTTTTACCCTCTTAAACCGGTTTTATCTGCGACCGTATATGAAACTGCTTCTTTGATCCGTTTCCAGAGCCTCGGCTCTCTTCTCATCTGCAAGATAGCTTTCAAAAGCTTTTTCTCTGAGCTTTTCCTGGATTTTTCTTTCCTGCATTTCCACGGTGAGCTTAACTCTTTTTTCTTCGACGGCTTCCTCAGCCTTTTTTACATTTTCCTTCTGTTCACTTATCGCTTCATCCATGCAGATTATAAAATAATCATTCTGCATTATATCCGTTAGAGACAAGGACTTTGACTCCCTAAGTCTTTTGCCTTCCTCGAAGTAAAAGCGTCTGCGCAGTATCAGGGAGTTTAATGCTTCCTCCTGTCTTGAAAGCTCCACATTCGCCATTCCGAATTCGGATTTTGCCTGAGTCTCGGTTTTGTACTTTAGATCAAGAATGCTCTGCATCCTGTATCTGAATCTGGACATTTATTTATCCTGCATCAATCTTCAAAAATTTCTTCGAGCATTCTTATCTCTTCTTCAAAGGAGAAATTTTCATCCGTCTCCTGTTCAAGATATGCATTGAGAAGATCTATCTTTTCGATCGCAAAATCTATATTTTTGTTTGCTCCCGATTTATATGCTCCTATATTTATCAAATCTTCCGCATCATTATAGGTTGCAAGCGTATTTTTGAACTTTCCTACTGCGGATTTTTGCTTGTTGTCAACAATTGCGGGCATACATCTTGATATTGACGCAAGGACATCAATGGCGGGGAAATGATTTCTCTGGGCAAGCTTCCTGTCCAAAATGATGTGTCCGTCAAGTATTCCTCTTGCCGTATCGGTTATGGGTTCGTTAAAATCATCGCCGTCGACAAGAACCGTATACAATCCGGTTATGGATCCGTTTCTTGACTTTCCGGCTCTTTCCAAAAGCCTCGGCATCTCCGCATATACGCTCGGAGGATAGCCTCTGGATACCGGAGGTTCTCCGCTTGCAAGTCCGATTTCTCTTTGAGCCATGGAAAATCTCGTGAGAGAATCCATCATGAGCAGAACGTCCATGCCCTTATCCCTGAAATATTCGGCAATCGACGTGGCTGTCTTGGCTGCCTTGAGCCTTTCGAGGGCGGGTTTGTCGGATGTTGAGCAAACCACGATGCTCCTTGCCATTCCCTCTTCTCCGAGATCTCTTTCTATAAATTCTCTGACCTCTCTCCCGCGCTCTCCTATAAGTGCAATAACATTTATATCCGATCCCGAATTACGTGCAAGCATTCCCAAAAGAGTCGATTTACCCACTCCGGAGCCTGCAAAAATACCTATTCTCTGTCCCTTTCCTATCGTCAAAAGCCCGTCAATCGCTTTGACTCCCATCGGCAGAACCTCGGATATGGGATCTCTCGACATGGGATCGGGAGGAGTATTTTCTACGGAATATGCCACGGCGTCCTCAAGGATTCCGCCGTTTTCGCTTTCATCTCCGTCAATTCGTCCGAGTCCGTCCAAGGTCTTTCCGAGAAGATCGTCCCCCACATAAACCTTAAGTGCGGAATCTGTATTTTCCACAATCGAACCCGCACCTATTCCCGTCGTGTTTTCGTAGGGCATAAGCTGCACATGTCCGTCCTTAAACCCCACAACCTCAGCCATTGCAGGCTTGCCGCCGACTCTGACTTCGCTTGACGACTCGTCGGATTTGGGATATATCATACATATATCGCCGAGCTTGGCGTTGGGGCCCGCAGATTCTATGGTAAGTCCGACTATGTTTACGACCTTGCCTCTCGCCTTAAAATAACTGCCCTTCTCCATGGGCTTGTATCTGCTGAAATCGATATTGTGACGAAGGGGCATATCAGTCTCTCCTTCTGTCAAAGGCAAGAAGCTTTAATTTTCTTGAAAGCTCGGATAATTCCGTTCCGAGACTGCAATCAAATATCCCGCCGTCGGCTTCAACCATGCATTCATTGGCTTTAAGCAGCGGGTCTTCTATTATCTCAAGGTTGACATTGGTGTGAGGTATGGCGGCTAAAAGCCTGTCTTTTTCATCCTCGACCTCATCATAATCATTCGGAGAAATGTGTACTATAAGATTCGAAGAGTCTTCAATCTTGGAAAGCGTATTTTTCAGCAGATGAAGTATAATTTTCTTCTCCGAAGACAAATTCACATCAAAAACACGCTCATATATACGGGTGAGAGTATCGACCATCTCGGGCTCGATCTCGTCAAGCATTTTCTGATATTCGGCTTCGAGCTGTTTTTTCTTTTCCTCATACTGATCCGCCGAGCTTTTAAGGGCTTCCTGTCTTCCGTCCTCTTCGCCCTTAATCCTGCCCTCCTCATATCCTCTTTTTTCAGCCTCTTCTTTTAATGAGAATACCTCCTCATTTGCAGCGGCTATTATCTCATCCGCCCGCCTTCTTGCTTCTTCGATAATTCTGTCACTTTCGTTGAAGAGGGGATCGGGATCGCTTTCCGGTACTTGTCCTTGTCTGAAATCTTCTTCCGATTCATAATAATCGCCGGAAAAATCTTCCTCAGCCTCCGCGGCATCATCCTCTCCCGTACCCACATGAGCATCAAAACCGGCAAGATTTTTAAGGTGTGCATTGCTTCTGCTCTGATCGGACATAAGAGCGTCAAGACGGGCGGAATTATATTCATCGAAATACTCGGAACCGCCGTCTTCCGCAGCTCTCTTTTGCTTCTTTTGAGCCTCGAAATAGTCCTTTATTCTCGCCTCAATGACAGCGTTATTATCAATAATTCTTGTGTCTTCTTCTTTGATCCAATTGGATTTTAAAAGCTGCGGAGTGTACATTCAGCATCCCCTCGAAAATTACAATCACAAAGAGACGGGCAAGACTTCCTTTTAATGCCCGGCTCCTATATTATCACTTTTATATGAGTCCTCAGATTTTCTATACAACCAGTTCGTCTCCTCCGCCTCTTGAAATAATGATTTCTCCGGTGTCTTCCAGTCTTCTGATTATATTTACTATCTTCTGCTGAGCCTCTTCCACGTCCTTCATACGTACAGGACCCATAAATTCCATGTCTTCCTTTATCATTACCGCAAGACGGCTTGAAAGGTTTTTGAATATTGCATTCTGAACCTGCTCGTTCGCGTTCTTGCAGGAAAGAGCAAGATCGTTATTGTCAACCTCACGCAGCACGCGCTGAATCGAGCGGTCGTCAAGAATAAGAATATCTTCAAATACGAACATTTTCTTGCGAATTTCATCGGCAAGTTCGGGAGTTTCGGCTTCAAGACTTTCTATGATATGTCTCTCGGTTGCACGGTCAACGGTATTCAAAATGTCAACAACCGCATCAACACCGCCTACAATGGTGTAATCCTGATTTACCAGACTTGCAAGCTTGGTTTCGAGTATGTTTTCAACATCCTTGATAGTATCAGGACTGGTTCTGTCCATGGTCGCAATACGTCTTGCAACGTCGGTCTGTCTCTCCGGAGGAAGAGCGCTGAGAACCATGGCGGACTGAGCTGCGGGAACATATGACAAAATAAGCGCAATGGTCTGCGGATGCTCGTCCTGTATGAAGGTAAGCAGCTGCTGCGGCTCCGTTCTTCTGATAAATTCGAAGGGTCTGACCTGAAGTGACGAGGTAAGCTTGGAGATGACATCAATAGCCTTATCTTCTCCGAGAGCTTTTTCAAGAAGCTCCTTGGCATAATTGATGCCGCCCTCGGCAATATATTGCTGAGCAAGGCAAATGCCGTAAAACTCCTCTATTACCGCTTCTTTAACCTGAGCGGTAACACTTCTGGTATTGGCTATTTCCAGGGTGAGCTCCTCTATTTCATCCTCTTTCAGATGCTGAAATATTTGTGAGCTTTTTTCCGGACCCAGTGCAATAAGAAGCACCGCCGCCTTCTGCATTCCGCTGTATTCTTTCAGCAAACTTGAATTTGCAGAGCTTTCTGATACTGAAACGTCATCGGATCCCGCCATTTTGTGATACTCCTTAGGAAAAATTACAATATATTGTATTATTATAAATACATTACATATTGATTGTCAACAATTCATCACAGCGAAACAGCGACAGCTGCGTTGTTTTCTATTAAAAACTGAGACTTCCCTCCGGTTGCGAAGGAAGTCTCTTGACATTCGTTTGAAATTTCAGTTATTAAAACGCTCCTTCGTTAAGCCAGTTGCGCAGAAGATTTGCTGCGGCTTCAGGATTTTCGTCAATGAATTTTTCAATAAGCACCTTGGTTTCGGAGCCTCCGACCTCGATATTCTCAAGGCTTCCGTCCGCATTTTGAGATTCAAGCAGCGACTCTACGGAAAGCTCCTGAGGCTCTTCTCCCGAAGCGTCCCTTGTGGATCTCATGCTTCTCATGATTACGAAAGCAAGCATTGCGAGGATTGCAAGGATCATAACGATCTGAAGTATATCCGTAACACCCAGAGCAAGCCCTGTAGAATCTACGAAAAGATTTTCGCTATAAAGAGCAAGCTCTACATTTTCAACAGATATGCCGGTCGCCTTGGAAACAAGATTTCTCATCTGTGTAATGAGCTCCTGATCCGTTATGGCTGTGGGTGCGGAATTTGCCGCCTTATATTCCGCCCAGCTGAGCCCGTTATTATCAGAAGCCTTGTAGCTTGACTGATTATAGACAACCATATTGGTTGCGGTAACGGCAATCGTGGATTTCGAGTAATTGACAACTCCCCAGCTCTTTGACTCCGTGATCGACTCGTTGGGAGCATAGTCATAGCTGTTCTCTTCCACGGATGATGAAGAATTCTGGTTATCCGCAGTTACATAAGTGGTTTCGTCATTCGTATCGGTTCCGGGAACTCCCGCATTATTTGCGGTGTTTTCAGAGGAATAATTATCCTGATGAGTCAGCATGCCTTGCTGCTGACCTTCCGGGGCATAGTACAAATGCGTCGTGTTTTTAGATTCGGAAAAATCTATATTAAGATTTGTTCCTATATCAACGGTAGTAAAAAGTCCCGTTCCGAGAAGAACGCTTCTCACCTGATTTTTTACCGTTTGTTCCGCCTTTGCCTTGTATGACAGAGTGCTTGCGGCAGAAGCGGAGGTTCCTTCCTCTCCGCCCGAAAACAGAAGCTTTGCCGTGTTATCCATGATAACGACATTATCCGTCGTGGAATTCCCGAGCGCCGTAGCCACAGCCCTTGCAAGATATGCCGCATTGTCTTCCGTAAAAGCGTCGGGATTTGTAAGCTCCAATACTATTGACGCACTCGATTCGAGACCCGAAGCTAAAAGCGTTCCGTTATTCTCCGGAATATTAAGCTTGACCTTGGCTGATTTAATGGCTTCGAATGAAGCTATAAAATCTCCGGCAAGCTTCTTTTCAAGATAGTCCACATAGCGCCTCTGCTTGTCGGACTCGGTAGTGGAAAATCCGCCGGATGTAACATCCGCAATAGACCATGTGTCCGCACTTATTTTATTTGCTCCGAGAGCCAGATTCGCAGAAGACTGCTGGTCATCCTTGATGGAAAAGCTCATTCCGTCGGGAGAAACTTTAAAATCAAGATTTTCTTCTCTAAGTATATCCCTTACGGAAGCCGCTTCGGTTCCGTTGACAGCGGTATACAAGTGCACATACTTGGTTCTGGTAAGTACAGCCGCAAGTATGACAGCCGTAAGCACTACCGCAACGGTAGATGCGACTATGAGTGTTTTCTGCCTGGCGGTGAATTTATTCCACCAACCCGATATTTTGTCTATTAACGCCCTTACTTGAGCCGGCATTTAATATCCCCCCTTAAATTCGGCTTTATTGTCAAATCTGCATCTGCATAATTTCTCTGTAAGCTCCGACCACCCTGTCTCGAACGGCGACCGTATACTGAAGCGCCATCTGCGCCTTTTGAAGCGCTATCGAAAGATCGTGAGTGGATTTCGTTTTACCGAGAGCCCATTTGATTTCTTCATTCTCGGCATCGGACAAATAATTATTGGTCGTTTTTATACCGTCCATTATCCTGGAGAAAATATCCGAAAACGCCTCTCCTTTTACCTCTCCGTACTTTTGATAGTCCTCCGATACACCGCCTGCTTTATAATTCTTTGCCGCATTATATATGGCATCGGAGTTGAAGCCCGATAAGCTTGAAACATCAAATGAATTAAGAGCCATCATCTTCTCCTCTTATTATTTCTGCCCTATTGTAAGACCCTGCAGCGCAATTGATTTGCTTGCTTCAAATGCCGTGGCGTTTGCCTGGAACGCATTCGATGCATCTATCAGGTTGGTCATCTCCGTCACCGTATTTACATTGGGATAGGTTACATAGCCGTCATCGTCCGCATCGGGATGAGAGGGGTCATATACCATGTTCATAGGCGTCCAATTATCTTCATACGTAGCGACAACTTTAACACCCTTGCCCGTATAGTTGTCCCGGTTGCTTATTCCCGCGTATCTTGATACGGAGTCTCTCAGCACTCTGGAAAAAGAGGTCTGAGACTCTTTCTCTGCAAAAACCGCAACTTTACGAACATAAGGAGTTCCGTCCTCCGTTCTCGTGGTATTAGCGTTTGCAAGATTCTGAGCTATCGTATCCATCCTGTAACGCTGAGCCGTAAGTCCCGATGCATTTATATTCCATGAGTCGAAAATACTCATATATTCCTCCCCGTTATCTCCTGCTCATAACTCCCGTGCAGGCTACGCCCCCATTATGTTGATATGGCGGTTCTTAAATTCTGAAATTCCGCATTTATGCTTGTGGTAAGACCCTGATACCATAACTGGTTTTCCGCCAGCTTAACGCCTTCCGTATCTATGTCCACGTTATTTTTATCCAACCTGTACGAAAAGGCTGCGCTGTCGGTATATGCTCTCGCTCTTAGGTCATTGCTTTTAAGCTTTGAAACTTTTTCATCCATTGAAATATAGCGGCGGTTTCCGAGAGCCCTCTCAAGCTCCGCCTCAAAGCTCACATCCTGTCTCTTATAGCCGGGAGTCGTCGCATTCGCAATATTATTTGCGATAGCGTCATTCCTGAGCCAGGACGCATCGGCGGCTTTGTCCAATACATTTATATAGTCAAATGCCGAAGAATTTATCATACTTTCTCCTTCAATATCACACAATTCACCTAAATATAACGATATAGTACGATAATTTACGAAAAAACGCAATACCTTATTACATTTTTTAGAATATCTTTTTTTACTCTATAATTCGATAATTGTTGATCAATATTACAGGTTATCAAAGTCTTTTCTTTAAGATCTCGACTTCGGGATAAATATGGTCGTTAAGCACCTTTATGTAGGTTCCTTTCATACCCGAAGACTTGGCTTCTATTACTCCCGCAGACTCCAACTTTCTTAACGCATTTACGATAACGCTTCTGGTAATTCCCGCTTTATCGGCAATTTTACTTGCAACAAGAACACCTTCAAGCCCTTTAAGCTCTTCAAAAATATTCACCACGGCTTCAACTTCGGAATATGAAAGCGTAGATACCGCACTTTCCACTACGGCAATCTTTCTGTTTTCCTCCGATATTTCCTCGCTCACGGATCTAAGCATTTCAAGCCCCACAACGGTAGTCCCGTATTCACAAAGAATGATGTCGTCTATTTGATACGGAACTTTCTTTTTGTATAAAAAAAGCGTGCCCAATCTCTCGCCGGCAATTTCAATGGGAGCTACTATGGCTTCATAGGAATCTATTCTGGGATCTTCAAAGCCGAGAGTCTCAAGATTTACATTTTCTTTCGTGGAAAGTATGGTCAACAGCCTTTCATTCAGCAAACCGTCTATAAAATCTCCCACTTCGCACTTTTCAAATTTCCGAAGTACGGGGATCTTTTCCTTTTTGCCCATACCCAGTACCTTGCCCTTTTTACTTATGACAAGAACGTTGGATAAAAGAATCTCACAAAGAACCTTGCATATATCATTAAAAACAACCTTGCCCTCATTGCTGTTGTGCAAAAGCTTTCCTATTTTTCTGGTTTTATCAAGCAACTGTACACTGCTCATTGGGTACTGCTCCTTTATTGCATAAACTATCGTTATCACGGCATACGCCGGGGTCTCAATCAGGCCCGGATTCCTTCCGATTGCCCGCATAAAAAAGAGACCTTCCCGCTCTATTTCGGAAAAAAGATCTCTCCACTTTACGTGATTTTCGGAATATTTATGTCTTTTTCTATAATTTTACATTTAATTAACTATTCTTCATCTTTATCCTCTTGATGACCGCATTTTTCATCCGTGCAAACAAGCTTCTTACCTTTTTCAAGCATGATCGAGCCGCAGTCCGGACATTTTTTTGCAGAGGGTTTCTGCCATACGCTGAAATCGCAATCCGGATAATTTATACAGCCATAATACTTTCTGCCCTTCCTTGTGGATCTGATTACGATATCTCCTCCGCACTTCGGGCATTCAACGCCTATTTTTTCATAGTAGGGAAGGGTATTTCGGCACTCCGGAAAGCCCGGACAGGCAAGAAATTTGCCGTGAGGTCCGTATTTTATGACCATATTCCTTCCGCAGTTATCACACTTTACATCCGTTTCTTCGTCGGCTATCACGACCTTTTCCAGGACCTCTTCCGCTTTTTTTACCTGCTTATCAAGATCGGGATAAAAATCCTCTATGATTTTCTTCCATTCAAGCCCGCCCTCGGCGACCCTGTCAAGGTTACGCTCCATATCAGCCGTGAAATTCACATCGACTATATCCGGAAAATTTTCCTTCATCAGCTTATTTACCACTTCGCCAAGCTCGGTTGCAAAAAGATTCTTTCCGTCTTTATTTACATAATGCCTTGCCAGTATGGTAGATATAGTAGGTGCATATGTTGAGGGTCTGCCTATGCCTCTTGCTTCCAGCTCCCTTACGAGTGTGGCTTCCGTATAATGCGAGGGAGGCTGTGTAAAATGCTGCTTTTCTTCAAGCTTATAAAATTCCGTCTTTGTATCTTCGGTCAAGCCCTTCATCAATATATTTTTTTCAGGAGTATTTTCTTCATCGGTATATACGTTCATGAAGCCGTCAAATACCGTGCGTGAAGCCGATACTCTGAAAATATTGTCGTTCGCCGCTATTGAAATTGAGGTGGTCTCATACTTTGCTCCCGACATCAAAGATGAAACGAATCTCTTCCATATAAGCTGGTAGAGCCTGAACTGTTCGCGTGTAAGCGAATCTTTTACATGTGTGGGAGTTCTCGCTATATCGGTGGGGCGAATCGCTTCGTGAGCATCCTGAATACGTTCGGACGCTTTCTTTTTATCGACGCTTAAACCCTCTCCGAGATACTCTTTTCCATATGCGGACTCTATATATTCTCTTCCCGAAAGAACCGCTTCGTCTGCGGTTCTTGTGGAATCAGTTCTGAGGTAGGTTATCAAGCCCACACTTCCGCCCTCTTTCAAATCTATTCCTTCGTAGAGCTGCTGAGCAATACGCATTGTTTTTTGCGTTGAAAAATTGAGCGCACTTGAAGCCTGCTGCTGCAGCGTCGAGGTCGTAAAAGGAAGCGGAGGCTTTTTTACTCTCTCGGATGTCCTTATATCTTCTATTATATATGAAGCTTTATCGAGAGATTTTACTATCTTTTCAAGCTGCTCTCTGTTTTCAATTTCTTTTTTTCCCGATCTGTCCCCATAGTAGCTTGCTGAAAGAGGCTTGCTCTCCCCCTTTACATTCAAAAGCACATCCAAGGTCCAATATTCTTTGGGTATGAATGCCGCTATTTCCTCTTCTCTGTCACAAATAAGCCTTAGCGCAACGGATTGAACACGGCCGGCGCTGAGTCCTCTCTTCACCTTTTCCCAAAGAAGCGGAGATATGCGGTAGCCTACCACCCTGTCCAGGGCTCTTCTTGCCTGCTGTGCATCGACGAGCTTCATATCTATGTCTCTGGCATTTTTTAATGACGATTTTACAGCTCCCTTTGTAATTTCATTAAAGGTTATCCTTGAAAATTTATCCTTATCCTTATTCAGCTTAAGCGCTGAAATAAGGTGCCATGAAATAGCCTCTCCCTCACGGTCGGGGTCGGTTGCAAGATATATATGATCCGCCTTTGACGCCTGTTTTCTGAGTGAAGCCAAAAGATCGCCTTTTCCTCTTATCGTTATATATTGAGGTTCATAGTCGTTTTCCACATCTATACCCATTCTGGACTTCGGAAGATCTCTTACGTGTCCGTTAGATGCAGCCACTTCATAGCCTGACCCCAAAAATTTTTTGATAGTCTTCATTTTAGTTGGAGATTCGACAATCACGAGACTTTTTTTAGCCATATATCAGCTCCTTAATTTGTTGCGGCACAGCAATCGCAGCCCTAGGACAGATGCCGAAAGCCGAGCAGACCTGCCCCATTCGAAAAGTAACGATATAACAAAAAAATAATAAACGCAAGCCTAAAATTTAAGATAAAATATCCGTTTTTTATATCTTTAATGCTATAATTCCTTATATTTTCGAACCTGAAAACGTCTCATAGGGTAAAGGTATTAAAAATGAAAACAACCTATATACACCACAGCTCCGTATTGGTAGAAACCGACAGCTGCACCCTGCTTTTCGATTATACCGAAGGAAAATTTCCGAATATAAACAGCAGGCTTCCCTTTTATGTTTTCGTTTCACATTCTCATCCCGATCATTACGTAAAAGAGATTTACGACATTGCGCTCAATGCGTATCCCGATTTAAATAATATTCATTTTATTATCTCGGATGACATAGATGTTAATGAGGCTCCGAAAAAGCTTTTATCTCGTATAAGCTTTATCGCTCCGCACTCACTTTATAAGGATGAAATTTTGGAGGCTTCAACCCTTATATCAAATGATGCGGGTATAGCCTATATAATAGAAGCAAGAGATAAAAACACCGTAAAATCAATATACTTTGCAGGAGATTTAAATGCCTGGAACTGGGACGGCGACGAAGAGGACATGGCGCTTATAGACATATACCACAGAGAGCTCTCCCGTATAGAAGGAAAAAAATTCGATCTTGCCTTTATTCCTCTGGATCCCCGTTTAAAAGAAAATGCTGCGGAGGGAATCTGCGATTTTTTCAAGCATTGTTATGCAAAAAACGTAATGCCTATACATTTGTGGGATGATTTCGAAATCGTAAAAAATACGATAAACAACGGCAAGCCGGGAGATTTTGTTAAAAATATTCTTCCCGTAAAAGTCGACGGCGGCGTCTTTGAAATAGATTAAAGCGGCAGGCTGTTATAGATTCTTTATCGATATATCTACCGGTATAGTTAAAAAACTGTCACAAAAGAAGCTTTTTTATTGTGTACTGATATAAATCTCCGCTTATCTTTTCCCATTCATCGCACGCCTTTACTGCGGCTTCTTTGGACGGTACTTCTATGAATATTTCAAAAATGCTTCTTCCTCTCTCATTGACTTCCAGATGAACCTCGTAGGATCCGCTTGAAAGCCCGTGATAAGACGATCTTAAGGACGCCTCATTTCTGATCCTGTGCTTATTTTCTTCAAGAAATTTATCAGCCTGCAATAAAATATCCTCTCTGATTCCGTCCTTGAGAGCCTCAAGAGTATCTTCTCCAACTCTGGTTATAAATAAATAGGTTCTCGAAGCGTCCTCTTCTTCTCTTACAAGCCTCTGTTCAACCAGCTCCGAAAAAACCTCCTGCAATACCAGAAACGACGTATATGCACTCTCCAGCATAAAGTCCATTATCTGAGCCTTTGAAAGAGGAGTTTCGGAGCTTTTAAGCAGATATAAAATTATGGTCTTGTATAAAGGTATGTATTGCGAATTCATGTTCATCATATTACAACATTATATTATTCTTTTCCATGAGCATTTTGTAAATGATTCAATAGGTTTGTTGTGGTTATAATATCGTGTATTATTTATCGTAATAGTGTATAGTTAGTATTGTTATTTACGTTATATAGTATATTATATATCATAAATACGTTTTGTATTATCAATGTCAATGTAATTACGTATATAATTTAACTGTATACTGATATTATTCCGTTCGAATATATGATATTACGTTTATATGATAATGTTATTTAAAACTTTAATATCCCTGTCAATATATGGATTATTACAATATTTTATGTTATG
Source organism: uncultured Lachnospiraceae bacterium (assembly GCA_963553525.1). GTDB lineage: Bacteria > Bacillota > Clostridia > Lachnospirales > Lachnospiraceae > Butyrivibrio. Next base: position 56,559 of record CAUVOD010000002.1, read on the forward strand.
TCATATATATTTCAACGTTATAACAATATATTGCATTATTTATTTACGTAATATAATATATGATATGACGTTATATCAAATATTATATCGTTATGATTAACGTAATAACATTTATAATATAGCGTCATATCAAAAATAGTATATTTATATTTTAAAAATACCGTTAAAAAATATTTGCAATAAAGTTTATATCCCTTTACTTACTGCTTAACCTTCGCTTCAAGCCCTCCGTTTTCAACATAAAACTCTATTACAGATTTAGGCTTTACCTTATCCTCAAGCATAAGTCTTGCGGACATGGTCTCTATGTTCTTCTGAATGTACCTCTTTAGAGGTCTTGCTCCGAATGCAGGATCGTAAGCATTTTTTACCACAAATTCTTTTGCCTCTTTTGTCAGTGAAACGGATATTTCTCTGTCCTTAAGCCGCTTGTTGAGATCCGCCGCAATCAGATCGACTATTCCGGATATATTGTCCTTCGATAAAGGCTTAAACATTATGATCTCGTCAAGTCGGTTTAAAAACTCCGGTCTGAAATGATCACGAAGCTTTGCTTCCACCAGCCTTACCGCCGTTTCGTCAAGAGAACCGTCATCCAAAATACCGTTAAGTAAATTTTCTGCACCGATATTTGAAGTCATAATCAAAATAGTGTTTTTAAAGTCAACCGTGCGTCCCTGAGAATCGGTTATCCTGCCGTCGTCAAGAACCTGGAGCAGCAGATTGAACACATCGGGATGAGCCTTTTCTATTTCATCGAAGAGAACTACCGCATACGGCTTTCTCCTGACAGCCTCCGTAAGCTGTCCTCCCTCTTCATAACCCACATATCCGGGAGGCGCTCCGATCAATCTGGATACGGAATATTTCTCCATATACTCACTCATATCTATACGCACCATATTGGCTTCATTGTCGAAAAGAGCTGCCGCAAGAGCCTTTGCAAGCTCGGTTTTTCCCACTCCGGTAGGACCTAAAAATACGAAAGAGCCTATGGGCTTTGACGGATCCTTTATTCCCGCCTTGGATCTCATAATGGCTTCCGAAACCTTTTCAACTGCCGTATCCTGACCCACCACTCTTTTGTGAAGCTCTTCCGCCAGGTGAAGAGTCTTCGATCTTTCCGACTCGGTAAGCTTGGCAACGGGTATTCCGCTCCACCTTGAGATAATTTGAGCTATTTCTTCTTCCGTAACCTTTTCGTGTACAAGCGACTGATCTATGTTCTTAGCCTTTTTCTCTTCCGCCTCAAGCTCCTTTTGAAGCTCGGGAAGAGTTCCGTATTGGAGCTGTGCGGCTTTTTCAAAATCACTTTCTCTCTGAGCTATCTGTATCTGAGTATTTACCGAATCAATCTTCTCTCTTATACCCGCAAGCTTATCTACATGATCCTTTTCGCTTGACCATTTGGCTTTTTTTGCATTAAAGTCATCCTTTATTTCCGCAAGCTCCTTTTGTAAATTCAAAAGCCTTTCTTTACTTAAAGAGTCATTTTCTTTTTTCAATGCCGCTTCTTCTATTTGAAGCTGGAGTATTTTCCGGTTCATTTCGTCAAGCTCCACGGGCATTGACGACATTTCCGTTTTGATGAGGGCGCAGGCTTCGTCCACGAGATCGATGGCTTTATCCGGAAGGAACCTGTCCGAAATATACCGATCCGAAAGAGTTGCCGCTGCGACCAATGCGTTGTCCATAATCTTTACGCCGTGATATACCTCGTACCTTTCCTTTATGCCTCTGAGTATGGAAACGGTGTCTTCTACGGTGGGTTCATCTACCGTTACTGGCTGAAAACGCCTTTCAAGTGCAGGATCTTTTTCTATATATTGTCTGTATTCATTTAAGGTGGTCGCTCCTATGCAATGAAGCTCTCCCCTTGCAAGCATGGGCTTAAGCATATTCCCGGCGTCAAGCGCTCCGTCCGTCTTACCCGCTCCCACAATGGTATGAAGCTCGTCTATGAAAAGAAGTATGCCTCCGTCGGAAGCCTTTACATCCTCCAAAACAGCCTTAAGTCTTTCTTCAAACTCGCCTCTGTACTTGGCTCCCGCAACAAGAGATCCCATATCAAGCGAAAAAACCTTTTTATTTTTAAGCTGATCCGGAACATCTCCTGCCGCTATCCTTTGAGCAAGAGCCTCTACCACAGCCGTTTTTCCGACTCCCGGCTCCCCTATCAGAACAGGGTTGTTCTTGGTTTTTCTCGAAAGTATGCGTATTACATTTCTTATTTCCTGATCTCTGCCTATAACGGGATCTATCTTTCCTCTTTTGGCTTTTTCCACAAGTTCCTGTCCGTATTTGGCAAGGCTGTCATAGGTTGCTTCGGGATTGTCGCTTGTTACCCTTTGATTTCCTCTGACCTCGGAGAGCACCTGTAAAAAGCCGTTTCTGTCAATTCCAAATTCTCCGAATATGGACTTTACCTCCTTATTGGGCTTTTTAATAAGCATAAGAAAAAGATGCTCTACCGAAACATATTCGTCTCCAAGCCTTTTCGCCTCATCCGAAGCTTCAACAAGCGCGCGGTTAAGATCGGAGCCTACATACTGCTTTCCGCCCTGAACCTTAGTGCGTTTTTCTATTGCCGATCTTACCCTGTTCAAAAAGCTTTCCCCGTCCACACCCATTTTTTCAACGAGCTTGTAGATCAAAGAATCCTCTACGGTCAGTAACGAATATAAAAGATGCTCCTGTTCTATTTCCTGGTTTCCGAATTCATATGCAAGCTTTTCGCAGTTGTTTACCGCTTCTATAGATTTTTGTGTGAATTTTGTAATATCCATAATATACCTCCCAAATATATCCTCAATTTCAGGAATTAAATCGTCACTAATTACTTAAACTCCTGCCGCTATGGTACTGCGGTAACGCCGGTCTGCCGAAGCAGGAGCTTGTCTATATCTCAACAAAAACTCCTAAACTTTGCTTTTTCAGTCAAAGTCCGGCGAAAACGAACGTAGGTTTTATTGTTTTAGCTGTTATATAAATACTAGAACAGTAGAAGCGAAATATCAAGACCCTTTTTAAATTTTATAAAAAGATTAGATTTATTTTTATCCGGCTATTTCTTCGATGATCTCGTGAAGCCTTTCAAGCCCCATTTTACTCATGGCACTGAACGGAATAAATTCCTCGCCCTCTTGCAGCTCATACTGCTTCATAAGCAGGTTGGTCTGCTTTATAAGCTCGTTTTTTCCGAGTTTATCAGCCTTTGTTGCGACTATCACGCACCTTATGCCCGAGTGTCTCGCAAATTCAAGCATCTGCCTGTCGGTATCAAAAGCGTCGTGTCGTATGTCTATCAGAAGAAAAAGACATTTCAAGGCGGCTGAATGCTTTAAATATCTTTCTATCATCGGTCCCCATTTTGCTATTTCTTCCTTGGAACGCTTGGCATAGCCGTATCCGGGCAGATCAACAAGAATAAAATCAAAATTTTTATTTTTTTCTTTTATTCCCGCTTCTACCCTATAAAAATTTATGGTCTGTGTCTTTCCGGGCTTGCCCGAAACACGGGCGATTGCACGCCTTCCCGTCAAAGCGTTTATAAGCGAGCTTTTGCCTACGTTGCTTCTGCCCGCAAAGGCTGCTTCCACCGCTGTATTTACGGGCAGTCTGCTTGTGGGGCCGCATACAGTTTCAAGTTCAACAGATTTTACCAACATAATCTCTCCTGATAATCCTTGCTTATGCTGAATATTGTTTCATACAAAGAAGCGGTATATTCTCTAAGCTCCTTATCCGTTTTTTCGGCAATATAACCAAGCTTTTCATTTTCTCTGCCTTTATCGGATATCGGCAGCTTATTAAGCTTTTTATATTCAGCAATTTTTCCGCTTAAATACATTCTTTTTGAAAAGAGCTTTATAAGCTCGTCGTCTATTTTATCTATTTCCACTCTTAATTCTTCCAGTTTTGTCATCCGCTTCTCCGATACTAAAAACTCCTGTAAAGACTTACTCTCCTAAGACACCGCCAAAATCCCGCTCAAATTAAATTCTGACTCATAATGAATTTGCTCTTTTTACCCGCACTACTCATCTACAAGCTCTTTTATCTTCCTGCATTTTTTTATTACCCTTTCAAATTCTTCCGGAAGAAGCGCCTGTCTGCCGTCACTTAGTGCATTTTGCGGATCATGATGCACCTCTATTTCAAGTCCGCAGGCTCCGGCGGCACAGGAGGCGTAAGCCATGGAAGGAACCAGCTTTGAAAGACCCGTCGCATGGCTGGGATCGGCTATAACGGGAAGATGCGTAAGCTCTTTAATCATAGGTATGGCGTCCACATCCATGGTATTGCGCATATAATCGCTGAAGGTGCGTATTCCCCGCACACAAAGTATTACGTTTTCATTTCCGCCCGACATGATATATTCCGCACTCAGTATAAATTCGTTCAAGGTCTGCGACATTCCTCTCTTAAGCAATATCGGTTTGTCGGTCTTTCCGAGTTCCTTTAAAAGCTCATAATTTTGAGAGTTTCTTGATCCCACCTGCAATATATCGATATTTTCAAAAATCTCTATATCGGAAGCGCTGACTATTTCGGATACAACAGGCAGACCCGTTTCTTTTTTTGCAAGCTCAAGCAGCCTTATTCCCTCTTTTCTCAAACCCTGAAATTCATAGGGCGAGGTGCGGGGCTTAAAGGCTCCGCCTCTTAATATATCGGCTCCGAAATCCCTGACCTTTCGGGCTATATACATAATCTGCTCATAGGATTCCACCGAGCAGGGACCCGCTATTACGCAAAAGTTCTTTGCTCCGATCTCTATTCCGCTTACTTTTATAATACTGTCGCCCGGATGAGCTTTGCGTTTGGCTTTTTTTATCAAGTTACAGCTCCTTTAACAGTTACTTAGCTTTTGACAGGATTGACTAAATTTTTTTACTGTGCTAATTATTGATAATGATTCTTGAAATGTGCTCTAAATACAGGTGCAATAAAATGTCTTTAATTAAAATAAATAATCTGGCAATCGGATATGACAACTGTGTCCTGATAAATAATTTAACTCTTGAAATCAACAAAGGCAATTACCTTTGCATAGTCGGAGAAAACGGCGCAGGCAAATCAACCTTTATGAAAACTCTGCTCGGGCTTCAGGAAAAAATAAGCGGCGACATCATTTACGGAGACGAACTGGTACAAAATGAAATCGGCTATCTTCCCCAGCAGACCGATGTTCAAAGGGATTTTCCCGCTTCGGTAAAAGAAATAGTTTATTCCGGCTGTCAGGCACGTCTAGGTTTTCGTCCCTTCTATAATAGCAAAGAAAAAGCCTTTGCACTCGAAAATATGAAAAGAATGGGCATAGAAAATCTGCAAAACCGATGTTACAGAGAATTGTCCGGCGGACAGCAGCAAAGAGTCCTGCTCGCAAGAGCGCTTTGCGCAGCGTCCAAGCTGCTTTTGCTTGATGAGCCCGTAGCGGGGCTTGATCCCAAGGTTACCGCAGAAATGTATGAACTGATAAAAAAGCTTAACGACAGCGGTATAACCATTATCATGATATCCCATGACATGTCGGCGGCGATTGAATATGCAAGCCACATACTTCATATAGGAAATAAGATATTTTTCGGAACAAAGGAAGAATATATAAGAGGCGACATCGCCGGGAGCTTTTTTTATGATTAACAGACTGTTTGATTATTTACAATACCCCTTTGTAAGATATGCCGTTATTGTAAGCGTACTGGTGGCGCTGAGCTCCTCCCTTCTGGGAGTCACACTTGTCCTTAAAAGATTTTCTTTTATAGGAGACGGCTTGTCACACGTTGCTTTCGGAGCGGTTGCAATAGCCTCCGTTTTAAAAATAAGCAACAAAATGAGCCTTGCTCTTCCTATAACCATAATATGTGCGGTGCTTCTGCTCAGAACGGGACAAAAAGCCAAAATAAAGGGGGATGCTTCCATCGCCATGATTTCGGTCGGTTCTTTAGCCTTTGCCTATCTTATAATGAACGTCTTCGCCTCATCAGCCAATATTTCAGGAGATGTATGTACCACTCTTTTCGGTTCGACGTCCATACTGACCCTGACGCCCAGAGAAGTTATATTAAGCACGGTTCTGTCAATAATGGTGGTTCTTATCTTTATTATTTTTTACAACAAAATCTTTGCAGTAACCTTTGACGAGAGCTTTGCAAAAGCAGCAGGCACAAAGGCGGACGCCTATAATTTGCTTGTAGCCGTGGTAATAGCGGTGATAATAGTTCTTGCCATGAATCTGGTAGGCTCGCTTTTGATATCGGCATTGGTTATTTTTCCCGCACTTTCTGCAATGAGAATATTTAAAAGCTTTAAATCCGTCACAATTTTTTCGGCGATTTTTTCCGTGATTTGTGCACTTTTAGGGCTGATAATTTCGATTCTTGCAGGAACTCCGGTAGGTTCGACAATAGTTGCAATTGATGTGGCGGCATTCCTTGTTTGCTGTATAATGGGGAAAATAGTAAAATTAAGCTGATATTGTAAATACGATTTTTATTTACACCAGCAAGAAGGATTCCGAGCCTGCTCGATATCTTGACGATCGTCCAGGTAACGACAGTTTAAGGAAAAGATATCTAATATGAAAAAATACATTAAAAGCCTTATTATATTCTTAAGCTCTGTTTGTCTTATCGCCTGTGCGTCAAAAACACAGGCTGCCCCCGGCGCAAATCACCACACTCTTACACAAAACAGCGTACAGGCTGCTCTTGACAACGGAGTTGCGGGCGACAAGGCGGCTTCAAACGAAGCGGCTGTTTCTTCCGACAGCGCTGAAAACGGAGGCTCCCATCTTAATCTTGCGCCGCCCTCGGTAGCTGATTCCAATGACGCAAACGGCAAAGACGATATTGATGACAAAACGGAGGACGGAGTGGACGTCGATCTGACCAAGATGTCCGCAAACATGGTTTTTGCCGAAGTGTTCGGAATGATGTCGGATCCCAAATCCTACATAGGTAAAAAAATAAAAATAAACGGAGAGATGGCTATATACGCCGATCCCTCCGCAGGCAAAGCTTATTACGCCTGTATTATAAAAGATGCTCTCGCCTGCTGCACAAGCGGAATGGAATTTGAACTCACTGAAGGAGAGTATCCTCAATCGGGAGAAAATTTTACCGTGATAGGCACCTTTACCACCTATAATGAGGGGGACCTGACATATTGCAGGCTTGCCGATGCCGTAATAGTAAAATAAATTTCCGGCTATTTTATCCTTTCAAGCCCCCACTCGTTCCATATCCATAAGGTTTCTTCGCCCTTTTCAGAAGTGATTTTCAGGGCATTGTTTTCGGAAATAGACCAGTCCCTTACCTTTACTCCCATTTTGGACGCCCTCCATACCGGAATCACCTTGCCGTCTTCAATTCTGTAAATAAATATATGCTGAGTAAAATCCGAGGTGTCCTTTTTTACCCAAAAGGGCTTATACCTGCCGTAATATCCGCGCTTCCAGAACAGGAACATAAATTCCTCTCTTCCGTCCCTGTCAATATCGGCTGTAAGAACATCGGAAACCAAAAAATCTTTTTCACTCTCCCACAATATTTTTTTATCATAGCTATCATCTATAATCACAAGCGTCTTATCCTTGAGTTGCAATACCGCTCCCTGATAAGAAAGCTCTTTTTCTTCCCAGGATATCCACGAGGGAAGAAAAAAGCCTTTCCTCCAAAAAATCACTCCGGCAGTTGCAATAAGTATAACAGCAGTCGTAATTATTATTCTTTTCAGCTTACTTTTTGTAAATTCTGTCAAAGCTTAACGCAAACTTTTCCGCCCACTTAGGCATAGCAATGCTGTTTTCCGAATTGAAATAGCCGTCGTCATCCGCCTGTATGCCCATCAACCGTCTCCACTCGGAGTCCGTAAGTCTCTCGGATACGGGCTGTTCAAACTGATAGAATGAAAAACAGGTTCCCGAGGCAAGTTTTAAATGCCCATCGACCTCTACCACCACATATATAATCGAAGCTTCGCCCGTTCCAAGCTCAAGGCAGGTCCCCGAATCCGGATCTGTTGCAACATCAGCCACAATAGCGGCAGGAAAATCGTTGGTGCTCAGCTCCTCACCGTTTGCACCCGAATTAACCGCCTCTTTCCAGAAATGTTCAAGCTGTCCGCCGTAAGTTCTTATCAGTTCAAATTCCTCCTCGCTTGGAAGCACATTTGTAAGCTCCTTTATAGAAATGGTTTTAAGCCTTGATGACAGCTCAGCCAAACGACTTAAATTTTCAACATTTCCTTCGGAAATCATGCCCAGTGATGAAAGCCCGTCCGACGTCGCCTTACAAAGAGCCTCAAGCCTTGCATACACCTCGGGTTCGGGTTCCACATAGCCCCTGTCATCCAATACCGGAATATCTCCTCCGCCCATTTCCGCCATCATCTGCTTTGAATAGAGTATGGTATCATGCTTAAGCTCCGTATAGCTTCCGAGAAAGGTCATTAAGCTCTTTCTGTTCCATGCGCTGTTCTGCATAAACATGGGATACCCCGTTCCCTTAGACTCTAAAATAGGCCTTAAAGTGTAAAGCCAGCCTGAATACAATGAAGCATTCCAAAAATCATCATTTGCAGAGGAAATGGCAGCTCTTAATTTTTCCATATTTTCGGAATAATTTCCGTATTGCGTATCTCCGTTGTCGGTTAAAATATCCAAAGCCTCATCGCTGCCGAAAGCCGCCGGAATATCCAGGGCATCCGGAAGCATTCTCTTCTCTCCGTTTGCATTTTCTTTGGTATGACTGTAACAAAGCCTCTGAAAGACAGCCGCATCTATGCTGAAGCGCTGTCCCATAAATCTGAAACCTTTTACTTCTTCCTCATGACCCGTGCTTACACCGTCATCCTCTACGACGGAGGAATTTATTGCAGGCGGCTCACACTTTGCCGTAAGCTCGTGAAACTTTTTCCAGGCGCCGGTATTTTTGATCAGATCGGCTTCGCTTATATTTTCTCCGAAAGCCGACTCCAAAAGAGGACGGTATTCATAGTAACCGTTATCATCCGAATTGCCCGCAAAAAACGACGTTACGGTATATATATGCTCCCATATTTCCTTTTTTTCACCGCTCAGCGCCAAGGTTATAAGAGCCGCACTTCTGTCAATATCTTCATCTTTTTGAATAAAATTTCTTCTTCCATACCACATCATTGTACGGAAATATCTTTCTAAATCTTCATCCCCCTCGTAATATCCTCTGGGCTTATACTGAGAATAATCCTCGAACTCTTCCTCAAAAATAGCGCTTCTGTTAATATCTGAAGCCCTATTTATATCGGAAAGTTCGGAATTTACCATGTCGCTTACTATTTCAGGAACCTCGCTGTCCGGAGAAATAAGCTTATTTCCCACGGCAAAAAATGCAACGTTACGCTTTGCGGCATTTGCCCATTCCGTCTTCTTTAATACTTCATACTGATCCTTTGCGGTTTCAAGCATCATAGCCGACAAATCACGGAGTGCGGTTGTCAGATAAGTTTTTTCGGTTTCCTTTAAAAGATGCGCAAAATACAGATGATAGGTATGCATCATCGAATCGACGGTGACAAAGTTGGCTCTGTAAACATAACGATTGGATTCATAATTATCGAAATACTCGCTTCCGGCGCTTCCCTCAAATACCATGAATCCATTTTTTCGTATCATATCCCTTACTTCTTCGGAATAATAAGAAAAATCGCTGTTTTCTATATTCGATAGATCATCCGCTATCTCCCATTTAGGAACGGCGGGAGTATATGAAAGACTTTCCGACGTCATTGAATTTCCCAATATTGAAAGTCTTTCAAACCCCAAAGTCTCTTTGTTTGACGACTTACCCGATTTTCTGTCGGCTTCTCCGTAAGACGCTCCGTCAGATGCCGCGGATGCGCTTTCTGATTTTCCGTTTTTAGACTCCGGCGTATTTCCGCCGAAAGAGCAGGATGTAAAAATCAAAATGCCTGCCGTAAGTACCGCCAAAAATTGCTTACCCGCTTTTTTCATAAGTTTTCCCCTCCATAATATTTTTAAATAATGCTTCAAAGCCCTCTTTTGTGAGATTCCCCCTGTTTTTCCCTGCCAAAATATCATTATAATCGCTCAACATATATGCGCAGACCTCGGGAAATTCCTGATGTGTAACAACAGCTTCCAGTCCATAATCGGCTAAGACCACCTTATCACCCGTCTTTGAAAATGAAAATCTTGCCGCCCCTCCGAGTATTTTTTCATTTCCTATCTGACAGGAAATAAAATTTCCGAGCGAATAAAAAACGAGCATGGACGAACCGTCTTCTCTTGCTGCAAGCCCATAAGGTTCAAGTACATGAGGATGCGTACCTACAACCACATCAACCCCTTCTTCGGAAAAAATATCCGTCCATTTTTTCTGAAATTCATCTATATCATGACTATATTCGGTTCCCCAATGCACAAAAACAATCAGAACCTCGGAATTTTCCCTGGCATATTTGAGTTCCTTTCTTACCCCGCTTTCATCAAAAAGAGTATTTACGCAGAATTCTTTATTTTCAGGGGGCTCAATACCGTTCAGCGAAAAGGTATAATTACATATGGCAAAGTCGATACCGTTTTTTTCCACAAACAATACTCTTTCACTATCCGGAAGTGTATTTATGCCTACATGCAAAACATCTTCTTCATCAAAGGCTGCGGCGGTCGATAAAACTCCCTCATAGCCTCTGTCAAGCATGTGATTTGTAGCACAGGCGGCAATATCAAAGCCCGCATTCTTTATAGCGGAGGCTATATTATCAGGCGTTGCAAAGTGCGGATAATCGCTGTAATTGCCGTTAGTCAAGGGAGTTTCCTGATTTATTACGGCAAAATCATAAGCCTCTATTTTGTCTCTTACATGAGCATAAAGAAAATCGTAATTTCCGCCCTTCTCTTCCCCATATCTGTAAATAGGCTCGTGGATCAGATTGTCCCCGAAACAGATAAAGCCGACCTCGGAATCGGAATGCTCAAGCTCTCCTTTACCCGGGCAGGAGCAGAGGGCAAATAAAAATATTATGCACATGCAAAAGCTTAAACTTTTTTTGATATTAAGCATACTTTAATTTTACCAAAAAATAAGGCAATATTGAAGTTTTAACAGGTAATTATTCATAGAGAAGCCTTTTTGCATATGCCGTTCAGCCGTTCTATTTGTAAAAAAATATATTCAAACTCAACAAAAAATACGGATATCTCTCAACTGCAAAAGCTTACTTTTCTTCACGCAGCTTACATACATCGCACCAGCCCTTAGCGCCCGTTACAACCTCAAGCTCTTTAGGAGTAAGCTTTACCGAGGTAAATTCATTTCCGCCGGCGGGATGCACGTATTCAAAGCGTTTAAGAGATACATCCAGCCAAATCGGAATATCATCAGGCAGAGCAAAAGGGCAGACGCCGCCCGTAGCAAAGCCCGTAAGTTCTTCCACCATATCCCCCGGAACCATGCGGGGCTTGGTATGGAATATAGACTTAAACTTGGAACTGTTTACTCTTGTATCTCCCGCCATAACCACTATTACGGTCCTGCCGTCAACTGCAAAAGACAAAGTCTTTGCTATTTCGGCTTCGCTGCAGCCTATATTTTCAGCCGCATGCTCCACCGTATCTATGGTTTTTGTATGTTCGGTTATTCTATCGGAAAGATTTTTTTCAAAAAGAAATTTATATACCTTTTCATTTAGCATTGATAAGCTCCTTGATTTTTCAAACTTACGGTCTTTATATATTCCGCTTCAATCCAGCTTAACGTACAGCAAGCCCGTTTTCTGCCTTGTCTTTATGGTGACTTTTCCATCCTCATCACAATAGGAAGCAATTATCTTTTTTACCTCTTCAAGCTGCTCATCGCTGTAGCCGCTTCCGTAAAACCAGCTCGTATATTTTTGGCAGAAACTGTCAGGATCGGATCTTTTTTCAACGGCTTTTGTTTCAGTTTTCAGTTCCACATCATACCCGTCCGCCAAAAAAAGATTCATCAGATAAATCATTCCGGGACCTCCGTGAGGCTTAGCCGTTTTTCCAAGTTTTTTTCCGATTTCCTCCAGGAACTCATCCTTTACATTAAGCCATGAATTTACGAGGATTCCTTTTCTGGCAAGGCCTGCTATCTTTGAATAATTTTCATAAAAGCCTATTACCGGACTGTTGGAAATAAAGGCATAATCGTACTCCTTTTCCTTATTGAAATCCTGAAACGATACATTGTGAATGAGCACCTTTTTATGGTCAAAGCCCTTATGGTCTATATAATCCATTGCCTGCTTCACCATTTCCGTTGACGGCTCTATACCCTCGACGTCCATACCCTCCTGCAGCATTCCGACCAGATATCTTCCCGCTCCGCAGCCTACATCCACTATGCTCGCTCCTTTAAGCTCGGCTCTCGACTTTAAAAATCCTATAGGATCGTTGGTGCTTGCCGGCTCTTCATCAAGCATTTTTCTAAATTCCCCTGCCCTTTTATTCCACATATTATTGGACTCTTCCATATTTTGACTGCGACCCGATAATTTTTGCCGGCAAAAATCTCTTAACTCTTTCATACGCAACACCTCTTTCTTATAAAAATTTGTGAGTAATCATATAGCTTTGGTACTTTTTGCTTACAGGTTATCTGTACATACCATGTTCTCAACTTGCGACGGTATCCGATTGTGGCAATCTTCACTTAATAATACTCTTTGTTTGCGGTGATTTTCGTGTGAACAGCCTTATTTTTTATATGTTCCCACATTATTTTATGATATTTACCAGATATATGTTTGTCAAACGGCTTATGAGAAATCATGAACGCCATATATCGAGAAACGAAACGCAATATTGAATGCCGTAATGTGATCCCATTAGGCATATAGCATTTCACGTAGAACTTGCGTCACTTTCGTCATAAGATTGATGTATAATTCGTGACGACTTGAAAGAAATCAGGTATACTATGCATAGAAGTAGCGTCGGAAGTGACGCAAGTACGAGGTGAAAGAAGTGATAAAAAGAGAATTTTATCTGGAACGTATGATACGCTCCATGTGGAATGGGGAAATCAAAGTGATCACAGGCATTCGAAGATGCGGAAAGTCTGTTCTGCTGTTTGAATTATTCTGTGAGTACCTGCTTTCCCATGGCGTGCATGAGGATGAAATCATCAAAATAGAGCTTGACCAGAGGCGGTTCTATCAATACCGGAACCCGATTGCTCTATGCGATTATGTGGAGTCTATCGTTAGAAGCAATACAGATCAGTCATTTTTCCTTTTCATCGATGAGGTTCAGCTGACAACAAAAGTAGTGGATAAGGAAAACGGCGGTATAGAGGTTACGATCTATAATATGCTGAATGAGTTGAAGGCATATAAGAATCTTGATGTTTATGTCACGGGCAGCAATTCGAAAGGACTGTCTAGTGACATCGCAACCGAATTTCGAGGACGCGCGACACAAATCCATGTTTATCCGCTGTCTTTTGAAGAATACTTTTCATATGTCGGCGGAGACGAAAGAAGAACCTTGGATAATTACATGCTTTATGGCGGGATGCCGAGAATGCTGTCCATGGATGATGAAAAAGATAAGAAGGACTACCTTACGTCCTTATACAGCGAGCTTTATATCAAAGATATAGTGGAGCGTAACGGGATCGAGCGGGAAGATATCTTAAACGATATCCTGGACTTTCTGGCATCTCAGATCAGTTCCCTTACGAATCCGACCAATATTGCCAATGCCCTGTCGAGTATGAGAAAGGAAAAAGTCAATCCGACATTGATCGCAAATTATGTGCAGCACACGATAGATTCGTTTCTGATACACATGGCAAGGCGATATGATGTGAAAGGAAAAACGTATTTTAATTATCCGAACAAATATTATTATACGGATATAGGACTTCGCAATGCACGGCTGAACTACAGGCAGTACGATCCGGGGCATATCATGGAGAATATAATCTACAACGAACTGATCCGAAGGGGATATTCTGTGGATGTCGGAGTAGTAAGTGACAGAACCGGAAAACAGAATGTACAAAAAGAAATTGACTTTGTTGTAAATGATGGGGATAAGAGGATATACATTCAATCTGCATTCCGTATGGATACGGAAACAAAGGAGTCCTCGGAACTGAAGCCTCTTTTACTGACCAAAGATTTCTTTAAAAAAATCGTGATCAGGATGGACATCCCTCACCAATTCTATGATGAGGATGGGATCTTTCATTGTAACCTGATGAATTTTCTGCTCGGAAGAGTCAAACTGTTTTGAAAAAAAGAATATCGTTTAAGGAAAGTATCTGTTTGAAGGAGGATGCTTTATGCTTTACAGAGCCTGAATTGGCATAGCCGAAAACGCCTGCGTGGCGAAGAATAAGAACTATTACCAAAAACGCTACCCCGCCTTGCAAAGCGGTTTTACCGCACTAAAGTCCACACTGTATAAGCGGAATAGTCGATTGCCGAAAAGCATCACCGGCGAGCTTGCGCTGATGTACGACGGACGGCTACCGGACTAAGTCATTTTTCATCGACGTTTTCAAAACCCAATATCCGACATACAGGAAATCCGACCGGAAAAATCAGCCGGTCGGATTGAAATGTGCAAACGGATGGAGTATAAATAAGCAATCGACCGAAGGACTGAATCCATCGAAAAACCCAGTACTCCGGTCATCAAACTTATCACAGGAAATCCTATTTACAGAGATTTGTTCACACGCTCCTTCTGTATAATGCAGATATGGGCAGAAACCAAAAATCGGCTCTGCACATTTGTAACTATTATAAAATCTTATATCAGTTTTTATAGTTTACACAAAACCTGAAACGGTCTCTTCAGTTGTCATGTAGCATATGCATTGTAACCCTGCAATTGACTGATGTACCGGCTCTTAAGCTCGGAATCCTTCTCATTACCTGCGTAAATAAAAAAGTATCGAATGCCAAGCCGTGTAGAAATCCTAACGAACAGCTCGCATTCGATACTCTTTAGATAGCTTTATTTAATTTTATTTTTTATAAAGCCTTATTTAGAACGGCATAAGCCGTCAATTAAAATTATATTCGCTTAATATAGGCTCTCTCTTTAACGTCTTATCATTGAAATATTCATATTCACATATTCCGAGATAGGAGCCCTCTACATTATATACATTTTCATATCCTCTCTGCATTAGCGCTCTCACCATATTATAAGATCTCTGTCCAGATCTGCAATGAACATATACTGGCTTATCCTTAGGGATTTCGTCCAGCCTGTGTCTGAATTCACTCAGAGGAATATTTTTGGCATTTTTTAAGTGACCTGCAGCAAACTCTCCCTCTTCCCTTGAATCAATAATAAATGCTCCCTGTTCAACCAGTTCTCTCACCTGTGATACCGAAACTTTTTTTACCTCTCCGTTTAAAATATTAAGTCCGACAAGAGCCGCATGGTTAACAACATCTTTCGCCGTACTGTAATGCGGAGAATAAGTCAGTTCAAGCTCCTTTATATCTTCAAGACCGGCATGATTTCTTATAGCCGCCGCTATAACGTCGATACGCTTGGACGCATCGCCTTTACTTATAGCCTGAGCTCCGAGTATCTTTCCCGATGGATATGCAAAAATCAGCTTGAAAAAGAAATTTTGAGCATCCGGCATAATACTTACCCTGTCTTTAGGTATAATATAGGCAAATCTATAATCCACCCCCTTCGTAATACATTGCTTTTCATTCCAGCCCGTGGACGCAATGTTCAAATCAAACACCTTGACGGAAGAAGATCCTATAACACCCTGATTTTGACAGGTTCTTCCGTAAATATGATCTGCCGCCGCCCTTGCCTGTTTTTGAGCAGGTCCTGCAAGAGCAAGCGTTCTCTTCCCTATAAAGAAGTCGCTCACCTCTATAACGTCTCCTATGGCATAAACATGAGGCAGACTCGTTTGGTAGTGCTGATTTACCTTGATATATCCTCTATCATTTACTTCAATTCCCGCATCAAGTGCAAGTTCGTTGTTAGGACGTATTCCCGCCGACATAATAACCGCCTCTGCGGAAACCTTTTTCCCTGAAGCAAGTATAACTTCCCTATCCGTAATCTCCACAACGCTCTCTTCCGGCAGCAGCTCTACCCCCTGAGAATCCATTTCCCTGTTTACTATCTGAACCATATCATAATCGAGAGGAGCGAGAATCTGCTTTTGAGCTTCTATAAGCGAAACTGAGTAATCGGCATTTTTCAGAGCCTGCACCACTTCGATGCCTATAAAGCCTCCTCCTACAACGGCAATATTTTTTACCTGTTTTCGTTTAAGATAAGACATGAAATCGGTGAGATGGGGAATAGTTTTCATGGCAAAAACATTCTCTCCGTCAATTCCCTTAATGCTCTTGGGCATAACCGCAGAGGATCCCGGTGAAAGAATAAGTTCGTCATATGACTCTTCATGGATTTCCCCCGAAATTAAATTTTTTACACTTACCGACCTTTTATCGGGATTGATTTTCAATACTTTATGGTAGGTTTTTGCCTTGATATTGTATTGTTTATCAAACTTTTCCGGGGTCATAAGCAGCAATTCTGCACTGCTCTCAATCAGTCCCTCTATGTGAAAAGGAATGGAGCAGTTGGAAAAAGAAACGAACGGTCCTTCATCGAACATTATGATATCTGCAAATTCATCCAGCCTTCTAAGCCTCGCAGCAGCCGAAGCTCCGCCTGCCACTCCTCCGACAATAACAATCTTTTTACTCATATAATTTCTCCATCATAATCCTCTATGCCGCCTATATTTTCAACCTTTGCATAGCCCTTGCTTCTAAGAAAACCGGCAGCGTACATGCTCCTCGCCCCGCTTTGGCAATAAACAAATATACTTGCTCCCTTATCAGGAAGCATATGCTCTGCGAAAGTAATATTTTGAAGCGGTATATTTACGGATTCCGGTATTTTTCCGCACGCATATTCTTCTTCAGTTCTAACGTCAAGAAGAATTCCTCTCTGCTTTTTACATTCACAAACTCCCTTATTGATATCCGTTTTTTTAAATAAATCCAAAAAAGACATATCCACCACCTTTTATAAATCGACTAAACTTACTTTGACCTGTCACCACCGGGCTTGTCATGTATTGACAACATATGCGGCAAACTCCCTAACAATCACTCTTCCTCTTTTTTATCATGTTTTATATTACAGCCTCCGCCGCAACAGCAGCCTCCGTTAAAGACAAATGAAAGCCATAAGCCTATAAGCGAAAAATAAATAATTGTATTACTCATACTTGATGTAATTGCACAACCTCCCGACTTACAGCCTACATACTTGAAGTACAAAAATCCGGCAGCAGCGCCTCCCAATACGAATAAAGCCGTTTTAATCCATTTTTTCATAAAAAAAGAACCTCCATATCCGTTATAGCACTTAAAATACATCGGTATTCTATAACGTTTTTATGAAAGGTTCTGTGACTTGATTACACTAAGAATATTTAAATTAATTTTTTCAAACCGTCTATATCGAGTATTGTTATCATGCCCCTCTTACTCTCTATTATTCCTTCCGAAGAAAATCTTGAAAGCATGCGGGCTACAACCTCTCTTGCTGAATTTACCATCTGCGCAACCTCCTCCTGAGTCATTTTTATGACCGGATTGTCAGTTTTTTCATATTCTTCAAGCAAAAATCCTGCAAGCCGCTGATCGAATCGTTTAAAAACTATTTCCTGCATTACCCACATGGCTTGCTAAAATCTCTCGGTAATCTTCTCATAGATATAGCTTTTTACATTTACATTTTTTTCGGCTATTTCCTGCACACTATGAGCATCAAGAATAAAAAGCTCCGTTTCGCTCTCTGCACTCATTACGGTATCAAAGTCAAGCTGATGTATTACGCAGGATGAAGACAGCACGCAATCTTCAAGCTCCGAAATACGAAAAAGAGTAATTTCTCTCCCGTCCTCGGAATTGATATATACACGCACACAGCCCTTAATTACATATAAAATCCCCAGGCAATTCTCACGGCTCTCGTATAATATACTTCCTTTATCATACTTTCTGACAGTCAAAGATCTTCTCAAATCAGTCTTTTCTTTTTCACTAAGCTTTTCCCAAAAAGGGATTTTCATTATATAAAAATCCGTATCTTTCAAAAACACTCTCTCCTGAAAAAGTTATTTTATATACTGTATATAATGCCGTTAAGACATTACTGCAGTCAATATCTTCACGCTAATTGGCAGCCACCCAGCCGGATACATCTTTTCTTTCCGAAATAAACTTCTTATAGATTGGAGATTTATTTAAAAGCTCCTCATGTGTTCCTATGCTTTCGATGCCGCCTTCGCAAAGAACCGCTATCTGATCCGCATTCTTTATGGTGTTAAGCCTATGTGCGATTACTATAACAGTTTTATTTTGAAGAAGATTATCCAATGCCGCAACAAGCAGCTGCTCGTTTTCCGGATCTATGCTTGAGGTCGCTTCATCCAAAATAACTATCTTACTCGACTTAAGCATGGCTCGTGCTATTGATATTCTCTGCCTTTCTCCACCCGAAAGATTGCTTCCGCCTTCCTGTAAGACGGTATCGTACCCGTCCGGAAGTTCCATGATAAAATCATGACATCTTGCCTTTTTGGATACTTCAATCATTTCCTCGTCGCTTGCTTCGGGATTGCCGAATTTAATATTATTACGAATAGTATCGTCGAACAAATATACATCCTGAAATACAAAGCTGAAGTTTGAGAGCAGAGCGTCATAGCTGTAATCCCTTACATTTGTACCGTCAATCAGCACCTCTCCCTTCTGAACATCCCAAAACCTTGACGCAAGATTGCAAAGAGTTGTCTTTCCGCTTCCCGAAAAGCCCACAAGAGCCGTGGTTTTATTTTCCGGTATCGTAAACGACAAATTTTTAAATACGGGCTTTTCGTTGTAAGCAAAATCAATATTTTTGAATTCAACTTTAGGAACTTCAACTTCCGTTTTCTTTCCCTCCGTTATTACGGGAAGCTCTCTCATCTCAAGCACTTTATTCAAATTCTGTACGGCTACCCCCTTAATATTCTGCATGCTTCCTACAAGCTCAAAGCCGGAAAATACGATGAAGCTCGATACAATAAGCATCATAGCCTTTACTATATCAATGCTTCCGTTCAAAAACCTTAATAAGGCTGCAAGGATAATGGCACAGCTTCCCAGTTTAAACGATACCTGATAAAAAAATTGCACCGGAACAAGCAGCTTCTCTACATCCATATAACCTTTTCTTGTCTGAGAAATGCTGTCATTAATATCGGAAACGCCCTCCCTGTTCTTTCCGAAAGCCTTAAGCACACTGATCCCCTTTACGTACTCCAGAGTATCGGCATTCAAATTCATCTTTAAGCCCAACAATTTTGAACTCATCCGATCCGATTTGCTCTGAGCAAGTCCGTTAACGCTCAATCCGGTTATCAAGGTTATAAGGACGATGATCCCCGTGACCGGGTCATAAGGAATAATAAATAAAGCCATGACCGCCGTCTGAATAGTCCCTACAAACATAGCTTCAATTATGACAAAGCCTATGGTTTCAAGGTCGGTTACCGCAGTTGACAAGCCTCCCGAAATGTCTCCGAGCCTGTTTCCGCTGAAATATCCCATGTTTACATTTTTCAGTCTGTCTCCGATAATCAAGCGATTTTCCGCACCGAGGCTGTAAGACGCTATATTTTTATTCCAATCCGCCAGGTGTCTGAAGATAATTTTTCCCGCAACACTGGCAAAAATAATAGCCGTTGCGACATATATATCGCTCATGGTGATTGCGGCTCCGTTAAAAATATGTCCGCACATTTTCATCAAAAAATATAAAATCGCACCCAATGACCAGCTGTCAAAAATGCTTCTTATAACCTCAAATGTCAGCATTTTTGTAACCCTTCCCGAATTTTCTCCCGATAAAAAATACAGCTTTTTTAACAAGTCTCTCATTATGCCGATACCCCCTTCCTTTCGGAAGTCCCTATGTGAGCATTCCACATTTCCTTATAGATTGAATTTCTTTTCAAAAGCTCTTCATGCGTTCCGCTGTCTTCTATCCTTCCTTTATTCATTACCAGTATCTTATTTGCATGAATAACGGTTGAAAGCCTGTGCGCAATCATGATAACCGTCTTCGACTTTATCAGAGCGTTTATTGATCTCTGTATCTCCGCTTCATTATCGGGATCGGAATAAGCGGTAGCCTCATCCAAAATAACTATCGGGCTGTCCTTTAGAAGCGCTCTTGCAATGGTAATTCTCTGCCTCTCGCCTCCGGAAAGACTGCCTCCCGCTTCGCCGAGAACCGTTTCATAGCCTTCAGGAAGCTTCATAATGAAGTCATGGCAGCTTGCTCTTTTGCATGCATCCTCTATCTCCTCAACGCTCGCATCCTCCTTTGCCATCCTCATGTTTTCAATAATGCTTTTCTTAAAGAGGAAATTTTCCTGTGATACGTAAGTAACCAGCTCCATATTTCTAGAAAGCGGCATCTCGGACAGGCTCGCATTTCCGATTCTGATCTCTCCTTTATCAACATTCCAAAATCCCGCTATCAGCTTTGCAACGGTAGATTTTCCCCCGCCCGAATAGCCCACTATGGCGGTAAGCTCACCCTCCTTTGCGGTAAAAGAAAGATCCTCAAACACCTTTTTATCGTCTTCATATCCGAAATCAACATGAGAAAATGTAATGTCATGCGAGACAATCTCGGGATTTTCATTACCTCTTTTCAGCTCCGGCATATCCATGACCGACTTGACCTCATTTAATATAACTCCGATATTCGCCATGATATCCATATGACTCATGACTTTGATAAGCGGTTTATAAGATGCATATGAAAGGAGAATTCCCATTATTGCCGTATAAACGGAAACACTTCCCTTCATATACAAAAACATGACCGTAGGAAGCACGAACAGCAGGGTTGACGGCAGAGTTTCCATAGCCGCCGTCATGGCAAAGCATACGCTCAAATACCAGTCCAGCATGGCATTTTTATTATTATTTACCGCCTCCTTAAATTTGCCGTAAGAGGAAGCCGATTTGTTAAAAGCTTTTATAACGTTGATTCCGCGGATATATTCCACGATACTCGTATTCATTTCCTTGGACGCTTTCTGATACCTGAGTGATTTTTCCTGATATCCCGACATCATAAGAAGGGTAAATAAAAATCCGACCGGAAGGGAGATCAGATTTGCAACCCCGATTCTCCAATCAAGGGTAAATATGATAATTACCAGAACTACAGGCACAAGCGCATTTGCCAGCACCTCGGGTATCACATGGGCAATAGGTCTTTCCAGCTTATCCAGAGTTTCAACCATAAACTGAGCCCATTGACCGCTGCTCTTCTTTTCTATCTCTCCCATTGACAGCCTGTTCATCTTTTCTGCAAGCTGCTTTCTCTCGTCCTCTATCACTCTGAACGCAAGATTGTGGGACGTGATCGTCGATATCTCATGAAATATGACAGCTCCTATAAGCCCCGTAAGCACTGTAAAAATCATGGGAAGATAGCTTTTCAGCATGGTTTCTCCGTTTACCATATTAACCGCTATCGCCGCAACTCCGTAGTAAGGAAGAACGCTTAATGCCACGCCGACAACAGCCGCTAAAACGGATATTATAATCTGTCCTGCATGCTTTTTTATTACATTCATTTCAACACTCCTTTCTTTTCAGTAATCATTTTCGGTTTTTGTTTACTATCCCTAAAACGACGGAAATCGGGCTTTTACGCCCGATTTCAATTAATTGCTTTTTGTTTATATTATTTTATCGTATTTTTCCTATCAACCGCCGCCATGCATAGTTTTGAGCGTCCGACAGAACGCTCATGATACTTACGGCGTCCTTATATAAATATCCGTGCTCTATAATCTCAAACAGCGGAGTCAGCGACATGGTAAAAAAAATATGCATTACATTGTCCGGTAAATAAAAAGCTTCTTTTTCCTTTCCGTAAATAATCTCAAATATCTCTCCGGATGATTCGGTTTCCATCTGAACCATACGCTCGCGTATATCCGCATACCTGCTTCCCTTAGGAGCCTGAAACATCATCTGAAATTCGCCGAAATACCGGTAAATAAATTTCAGAGTCTGCATGGTTCCGTGTGCCGAACCGAGTTCAAATCCCTCCATTCCCTTCGACAGCAGCAGCCGCTTTGCGGTTTCCGTCTGCTTTTTACAAAGCTTGACGAACTTATCATAGACGGGATCAACTATTGCGGAAAACATTTCTTCTTTACCCGAAAAATGCTTATATAACGCACCGACGGTTAGTCCGGCTTTTCCTGCAACCTCCCGCATGGAAGTCTTTTCATACCCCTGTGACAAAAACTCTTCTTTCGCAATTTTCATGATAAGCTTATGCGATTGGGTTTTATCCTTAGGCACAGTATTCTCCGCTTTGATGATAGTAAACATTGTTTACTATAAATTAACATTTTTCAATTGGATATGTCAACAGACTTTTCAACTCTTCCATTGATATTCGGTTAAATCAACTTTGCCGTCCGTGACTTCAACTCCTTCGGCTTCAAGCAGCCTCGCCTGCTCTCCCTCGCCTCCGAAGGCAAACTCTCCTGCAAGCTCGCCCTTTGCATTTACCACTCTGAAGCAGGGTATATTATCCGGATCGGGATTTTTATGAAGCGCATTGCCTACCGCCCGCGCCATCTTACCGTTTCCCGCAAGAAGAGCTATTTGCGAATATGTTGCTACTCTGCCGTAAGGAATTTTCTTTACCGCTTCATATATTCTTTTGGACGGACTGTCGCTGATGAGATCATAGCTTTCCGCAATCATCAGCCTGATATCTTTTTCGGGGATGCTGCCGTCAAGAATAACGGTATTCCAATGCCTTTTATTTTGATGATATGCGGGTATTACGGATTTATAAATTTTCCGCCAGAAAAAAGCCTTATCGGGATCAACCTTGATATTCAGATTGATATATCCGTCCTTTTCATAAGTCCACAGAAACGCTTTTTTATTTATCTTATATCTGACAAGCTTCCAGTTTTCATCACGAAAGGGCGCATCCTGATATGTATCCGGAAATGATAAACCGTATTTTAAGACCTCTTCTCTTGAAAATTTTTCTTTTGTTTTCATGATATCGGTTAAACCTCCCCGCTTATTATTTATGCGAGCAATGAAAAGAAACCCGAGCTTGCTCTATACCCTGTCGAATGCCTGGGTAACAGGGAAACCCGCAAAGCGTGTTTTCCGCAGTTTATTTTGTTTTATGTATAGAACAATATGGATATACTTTTGTTTGGAAACTGTTATTAGATATCTAGTTTTTTTGAATAAACAGCTCATGTCCACCAAGAAGCAGACAGCCTGCCGCATAACATATAATATCCTTAATATCAAAAACGGAGCCGACAAGCAAGCTGAAAAATCTATTGTCTTTTAGCCCCAACAGCTCTACAATATGCACAAATTGAAGCATTTCAACTCCGACAGCAAATAAAAACACCCATAGCGGAAGCAGCCTACACCGCTCAGGTATAAAAATCCTGATAAATGTATATATGACTATTACAACAAGCACATCTCCTATATAGGGACGGATAAAACTGTCGTGTACATATAATGCAATCAACACTTCCGTTATCAAAAGTATTGCCGCGGCAACTCCATAAGCTATTCGTTTGTTCGCCATATCACTATTTTTTATGAAGTAAATTCATCGTATTTCAGACATCTCCTGCTCATGCCCTTTTCTTTCATATACATGTTTATATTTGTATTTTATTAACTTATTTATTTGGGCTGCACGGGTCGTGCTTTGGCGGTGAAGCTTTCAACCATAATTCTTATCACTTCAACTGAAGCCGCCATTTGTTCATTGATTTCAAACTCTCTCCCTGTCTGAATTGACATCAGTAATTTCAAGCCTTTGATCTTCTCAGCCGGACCGCTGACCAATTCCGCCTTTCCTCTTGCAATTACGGAGGAGTATGCGGAAGAATATTTGCAGGCTGTCTCTCCGCCTGAAACAGGCTCCACATCACATTCAAGCTCTATGCAAACTTCCGGTTTTTTCTTAATCAGGTCTATTTTATGTCCTTCCTTTGCCGAATGAACATAGAAAACAAGCCGATTGTCCGTATACTCGAATCCGTAATTAAGCGGAACAATATAGGGATACTCTCCATCATATAGACCTAAATGCAGTACTTTCGCCTCTTTGATAATGCGTAAGACAGCTTCTATTTCCGTAATTTCACGATCTTTTCTTCTCATTTTGTATTTCCTTTCGGCAGAAAAGCGGATGTCCGCAGTTACAGTTTACATTATTTGCCCAATGCGGTTTTTCAATATCCTTAAAAGTGTTTTCAAAAATTTATCGTTTTTATTATACTATTCTCTAATAAATTATTATAGCCTTTATAGCTTATGCTTACCCCCGCCCTTATCCCCTCGCTTTTCATAATCAGCTCTGATTTCGGCTTCCCAGCCGCTGTTATCGAGAGTTTCTTTCATAGCTGATGATGACGGCGCTTTCAGTAAATAACAAACCGCTTTCGATACGCCTTCATAAACCGCTGCCGTTCCTATGCCGTCATGTACATAATTGACAGCCCGCTCTTTTTTGATACCGAAGCGCTGTGCTTCCGCATAAGCGTCAATGTTTGCACCGATAAAAATAAACTCCCAGCCGTATTTTTCCTGCTGCCGTTTTACCAGCTTCTGTACTTCGTCATAGGAGTAACGATTGCTGGCATTTTCCATTCCGTCCGTTGTAATTACAAAAACGGTTTTTTCAGGGCGGTCTTCCTCTCGTGCATACTTATGAATGTTTCCGATATGGTTGATCGCTCCGCCCACCGCGTCAAGAAGAGCAGTACATCCGCGAACAAAATACTCCTTATCCGTCATTTTTTCAATCTTATCGATAGGCACTCTGTCATGCAGCACCTCAGACTCATTATCAAAAAGTATGGTAGATACATAGGCGTTTTCACCGGTCTTTTTCTGCTTAGCCATCATGGAATTGAAGCCGCCTACAGTATCCGCCTCAAGCCCGCCCATTGATCCGCTTCTGTCCAAAATATAGACTATTTCCGTTAAACCTTTACTCATGATTTTTTCCTCCGTTTTGTTTTACATGCAGCTCCGCAAAAGGGCATTTATTTGTTATGAGGTAACAATACACGAATAACAAATAAAAAAGGTCAACCCCGAGGCGACCTTTTTTATTTACGCTGGCAATGAGAAGGAATTCGAGCTTGATTGAAGTTGTTCAATTTGAGACATCTGCGAATGCCCGGATAACAATAGTTTACACGAGTAATAAAGTCAAAAAACCTTGGCAAATGTTGCAATAACAATAGTTTATGTAAGTAATGAGAATTAAACAGAGCTTACTTGATTGGTATCTTGATGAATGTCAGGTAACGATAGTTGATTTTTACAAAGCGGCAAGCAAAGAATTAACAGCAGACAACAGAAACGTATATTCACAATTATTGATTTGAAAGAGGAGCCAAGCCGTAGTCAAACAGCACAATATCTATTTTCATCACATTATAATCCTCATGCTCTATAAAATACTCGACAATCCTGTCAGTCTGAGAAACGGGTGAAATTGCATATCCGGCAATCCGAAGAAAATCAACGGTCTCATCACGATTTAAGCGCAGTCCTACTGCAAGAGCCAGCATCTTTTCTTTTGAAGGCTTTACCTGTCCCTTCAACAATTTGGAAAAATACTGCTTTGAAATATTAGCCGCCGCATACACCTCGGAATTTTTCAAGCCCTTCCTGTTGATAAGCTGCTGTAAATACTTTTCAAAAGAATTTTTATATATTTTCTTAAGTGCGGACTCCAGCGATTCTTCTTCATTGCAAACCGGATTTTTTATCAAAATCTCTGTCCGTTCAGCTAACGGAGCCTTAACCTCCGAACACGGCATGCTCATGGCGGAAACGGGAGAATCGGCTTTTTTTACTTCCGTGTCTAAAGCGGTAAAGATTTTTTCTTTCTTTTTATCTTTTCCCGGTAAAGACGGTATAGAAATATAACTTAATAAAGAGCCGTTTCCGCTTTCCGAACGATTTTCCGGCTCGTACTGATATCCGTCACCATCGTATTCTTCTGATACGTCGACCGCCACATAATCATCAATAAATTCAGCCACCTTTTCAACAAGGCTTCCCGATATGCTTACGTCTTCACTTCCGGGTACGGCAAGTGTTATCTCAATATCATTATCTTCTAAAAATAACGTAAAAGCGTCCACGGCAATCTGTATCCCAAGCTCTTTGGGAAATCCGAAGCTGCCTGTGGCAATAAGAGGGAATGCAACCGACTTACAGCCATATTCATTCGCCAGTTGTAAGGCATTGTCATAGCACAGCCTAAGGCAATCGGCTTCGCCCTTGCTTCCGTCCGCCCACAACGGGCAGCTCACATGAATTATATATTTCGCATCCAAGTCGCATGCGGCTGTGACAACTGCATTACCGGTAGACAAGAGTCCTATCTTTTTTTCTGCTTCAGGCAGCCTGTATTCTCCCGCCGCTTTATATATTGACGAATCCGCACCGCCACCGACGGCAGCATCAGGATTTGCAGTATCGACAATAGCGTCCGCTTTAATTTTTGTAATATCATTTCTGATAATTTGAAAAGACATTTACCGCTCCTTAATAAAGCTCTATCGGCTTATAAGATAAGTCCTTATAAATACGTAACATCTTCAAAAATCATGTGCGGTCAAGCGGATATCAGCAACCTTTTCCGTCTATGCTGCAAGCGGTTTTATTATTGTCCGGATATACAACCTCTACACCGCGTTCTTTCAAATATCCCTCCCAGTCAAGGAAAAGGCTGCCGTCCTCGCGCATAAGTGCAGGAAGACCGATATCATTGATTTCCTTGCAACGGTTGAAAACGGGATTGACATCTCTGTGTTTCAAAAATTCGCTCAGATTATGAAGGTTCTCGTTGATATCAATAAATTCATATTCAACATTATTAGTATCAAAATTCATCTTGCATGCCACACAGTCGGGACACATTTCACTTCCGTAAATCTTAAACATAATTCAGCCGCCTCTCAATACCATAGAGTATAAAAAAGATGTATTATAAAAACGTCACATCAATAAACCTGTACTATCCTCTTTCCAAACGGGAAAAGAGAAAGCGCCGCTATCTTAAAGAACTGCTTTCCGAAAGGGATCCCCACAATCGTAATACATAGCAGACATCCTATAATAAAGTTTCCGAGTGCCAGCTCCCAACCTGACACAAAGAACCATACAATGTTTAATAAGCAGGATACCGCTCCGCCTTCATCAACTACTTCTTTGCCGAACGGACATAATGACAGAGATGATAATTTAAAGCATTGTAACCCTACGGGGATTCCTACAATAGTTATGCACCACAGTATTCCTGCAAGCCACCACCCGATTGCACTGAACAAGCCTCCGCATATTATCCAAATCACATTACCCAAACCTCGCATATACATACGCTCCAATCTTAAAAAATATTGTATTCCGACATTTGTTCTTATCGTTTAGCCATTTAACCGTACCATTATACAATTCTTAAGCCGAATCAAAAACCGTCCGTACAAACAAATATTATTCTCGAATCGAATTTCGTATCAGTATGTATTCGTCCCATCTTCAGGCTGCTTGCAAATAGTTCCGAACGGATCTTATAAGCTTATTTAAACGGAAAACGGACAACAATATCCGTTATACACGGTAAACGCAATGCAAGAGGCTGCCCCGGATATGAGCGTTTCAAACATGCGTAAAGTATATCGTATATGCGGAAATCCGCACGGTAAATTATCAGCTCACCTATGGCGAACTGCAGGCTTCATAACAAAACTCTTTTATGTCAGGAGTTTAACTATGAAACATAAAATAAAAGCCGGAGTCCCCGTGGAAAAGCACGGTCTTTTCAGAATTAAAAAAACGTTATAGAGACCCGAATCATAGAGGTTGACGACAAAACATACAAGAAAATAAAATATCCGTCAATGCTTTAAGCACCTCTTGATACCGGGCTTTCAACAACGGTCATCTGTGGTTATCTTCCCGTTCGATGAAATATAGCTATTCATAAATAGATTTACAAAAAAGCAATACCTATCCGGTCATCCCCTGTAAATTATAACGTTCAACCGCCCATAACATGAATCTGACAGGAGCTCAGGGTTTCCAGCGCCGCCAGATGCTTCTTAGGTGTTACTCCGGCACAGCAGGAGGCATCCACCGAAATCTTCACTTCCGGCATCGTTGCCTTTAGGAGGAGCGCATTGGAAACCACGCAGATATCGGTACAGAGTCCGATCAGTTCCAATTCAATCTCCTCCTTTTCAGATAAAGCCTTCAAATCCGCTGCCATAGCCGTGCTGCCAAAGGTCGGCTTTTCATAGATTTTGGCAGCCTTAAGCAATTCTGCAATATCCGGTCGGATACGCCAGCCGTCCGTTCCTTTGATACAGTGTATTACCGGAAGATTCTGTCCTTCCTGCGTCTCCATGTAGTTTTCCTGATGGGTATCCATAGTGGCGATTACATTCTCAGCAGGGTAGGAACGGATTTTTTCTTTCACGGAATCCACAATCGCTGCCGCCTCTTTTGTTCCGAGAGCAGCGTCGATAAAATCATTCTGCATGTCTATGACAATCAATATTTTTCTCATCTTCCTCATCCTGTTCTTATTCCGAATAGACTTTATTACTGCCGGACAGTTCCCGGGCTTTCTC
Source organism: uncultured Lachnospiraceae bacterium (assembly GCA_963553525.1). Lineage (GTDB taxonomy): Bacteria > Bacillota > Clostridia > Lachnospirales > Lachnospiraceae > Butyrivibrio. Next base: position 85,343 of record CAUVOD010000002.1, read on the forward strand.
CGATACAGCCGCCTATATTTATTACAAAAATCGATTATATTGATTTTTGCTTGTGTATATCATCAACATTTCCTCGATCTTAAGTAGAATTCCCTCGTCCATTCCACGCCAAACTTCACGATCTCACGAACATACTAACATATCAATGCCGATCTTGATATATGTCAACCCCAAACCTCTTCCGCAATTTCCTTAACCAGCTTAAGCTTAGCCCATTGCTCCTCTTCCGTAAGCTTGTTGCCGATCTCACATGACGCAAAACCGCACTGGGGACTTAAGCAGAGTCTGTCAAGAGGAACATACCGAGCAGCCTCCTTTATCCTGGCAATAACCTTCTCCTTATCTTCAAGTACAGGAGATTTTGTGGTAATGAGTCCGAGAACCACCTTCTTATCATCCGAAATCTTTTGAAGAGGAAGAAAGCCGCCCGACCTCTCATCATCATATTCAAGGAAAAGCGCATTTACATTTTCTTTGGCAAATACATAATCCGCCACCGTATCATAGGCTCCGCTTGTAAAATACGTTGAATGATAGTTTCCTCTGCAAATATGCGAATTTATCACAAGATCAACGGGCTTTCCTTCAAGAGCCAGATTATTCACTTTTAGAAGTTCTTTTTTAACATCTTCAAGATCTATTCCAAGTGAGGCGTATCTCTGCTTGGCGGCATCTCCTACTATCGCTCCCCAGGTGCAGTCATCAAATTGGAGATTACGACAGCCCGCATCGTAGAACTGCTTAATAACATCTTTGTATGCCGCTGCGATATCATTGATAAGCTCCTCATTTGTAGGATAGAACTTTCTGGTCGTCTCATAGTTTGCCGGAACAATAAACTGCTGGAAGGTCTGTGCCGGCGCGGGAATAGTATACTTGGCTACGGTATTATCATCCTCAAACTGCTTTAAAAATTTGAAATACTCTACAAAGGGATGTGCCTTTGCTTTAATCTTTCCGACCAGATAGGTATCATCCAGTAATGCAAATTCGTCTTTAAACTGAACTCCATTGCCTGCAGCCCGGTGCTCCACTCCTTCAAATCCCCACATAAAGTCCAAGTGCCAGAATGATCTTCTGAACTCTCCATCCGTGATAACATGGAAACCGAGTTCCTTCTGTTTTGCAACCACCTTGGTAATTTCTTCATTTACCGTCTTGTCGAATTCCTCCTGTGAAAGCTTTCCGTCCAGATATGCCGCCTTAGCAGCCTTAAGCGCCTGCGGTCTCAAAAAGCTTCCTACGAAATCGTAACGAAATGGCGTCTGTAACTTACTCATAATCCGTCTCCTCCCGGTATAAAATTTTCTTTCTTCTGTATCGGTGAATTTTTATATGAGGCAGATTATAAGTCCTGTATCTGTGCGGGTAAAATATATTAGAATAGACCGACGTCATAGTTTTAAACTATGGTTAAGGTTAAACTGCGAACAAAAGCTATTGTTTGAATTTATACTGAGGAGCACTCTTTGCATCTGCTTGCCTGATATTACAGATTGCATCATTCATTATGGCTTCAACATCCGCCCCGTATATATCCAAGCCGACAGCCTTAATCAATTCCACCTCTTTAATGCCGTAAAAATTCTCCGCCAGAGCCTTTATATATCCGAATCCGAATTCTTCCGGAACATAGCTTCCTCCGGCTGTCGTTACATAATAAAGCTTATCAGCTTTACACAGCCCCTTAGGTAAGCCCTCCGGCGTGTATTCAAAGGTAATTCCCAAAATATTGATATGCTCTATGTACTGCTTCAGATTGGCAGGAAAAGACAGATCCCAATACGGGGCTGCTATAACAATGGTATCCGCTGCTGCAAACTTTCTTGCCGATGCAAAGGATTCATCGTCATATTTCTGCGCATCAACCAAGCTGTACCTGTTTTTCAGAAGTTCTTCATCAGTTTTGAGAAAATCAATATCTATGAGCCTTATTTCCTCATAATCAAGTGCAAGCTTCTTTAACAGTGTTTCTGCAAGCTTCTCTGTTCTGGATTCTTTTCGCACACACGCATTCACAAATAAAATCATGTCTTTGTCCCCTCTATCCGTTTTCTTGCTTATTTATATCATATTTATATCATAAATACTTCCCTCAATATCTGTACTTGCAGGTTCCCGTTTTTTATATGTTTTTATTTCAAGATCCTTGTCGAATGTAAGCTGATCGGGAACAAGATTATTTTTATTATCCCATCACATTTTAATCATCTCAAGAAAATTTTATTAAGGTTTGAAAAAGCGGCATGAATGAATCCATACCGCTTCAGCATTACTTTTTTACCATGAATTCGCTTTTACCCGGCGTAGGTGTAATCACCTCAATAACGAAAATTCAAATGATTTATCAGACAAACAACCCGTTATTCCATATTATCAAGTATTATTCGTGTCAAAAATGTTGTCTTTTTGTTTCACGAAGTCCTATAAGCCTTGATTTTCCTCGTCTTTTTTACCTACGGACTTCATCGTCGGGATGGAGTAAGCAAAAATCCCCGTCCGATTCCATCCCGCCCTCTTAAGCTCCGTCTGAATGCATTTTTGCCTTTTTAGGAATTACCGTCATTGTCCACGAGTGCGTGGTAAACTGCGAGTCAGACGGATCATCTTCAGTGGGCTCTTGCCGCTTGTCTGAACTCTGACTCCTAGATCAGCTTCATTTCTTGCCCGTCTGTTGTATTCCCTTTCATAAAGTATGGTGTTAAAAAGTCCTGTCTCAAAGCAGTCCACCAATTTCGGAAACATTTCATAATTCTTGTAGATGAGATCAAACCTTTCTTTCGGTTCTCCCCCTTGCGTATTCATCCGCAAGCTGTTTTTCTGTAATGCACATATCAGCTTCCTCCATGATAAAATTTGTAGGTTCAGGTTTGCCGGCTAAGCTGTACCTCTTGCTTTACAGTTGTACTAATTTCGAACTTCGTATTCTGCTCGTTCTCAATAAGTACCCCTGTAGAGCTCGCACTAGCAGACCAAAATACGGTCTGCAAGAGCTCTGCTCCACACAGGTCATTCTATGACGTAAAAAGTAAGATAGCGAGAAACATACAAAGGTATGGCGAGACCATACCTATACAAGCTTATGCAAAAGCACTATTTTAACGTTGGCGTTTTTAATATTTTTACAGAAACGCACACGTTAAACTTGAATTTTCGCCCTGATTTTGCTATATTTCTGATTGAGAACATTTTTTGATTAACTACCGTGAGGCATTATTGTATGGACTGGTATCCAAGAGAAAACTATCTGAAAAAGATACGCGACTTTTATCACGAGGCAGACATTATAAAGGTTATCACCGGAGTCAGAAGATGTGGCAAGTCATGTCTCATGGAGACTATCGCCCACGAACTTAAAGAATCCGGTATTGCTGCAGAGAATATCCATTTCTTTGACCTTGACAGCAAGGAATACAACAAGATCCTGAAGGCTGAGCAGTTAGAGCAGCTGATAAACTCTATTCCGGAGGCAACAGGAACTAAATACCTTTTCATAGATGAAGTGCAGAATGTGAATGGTTTTGAGGCAGTCCTTAATGGATTCCGAGGAACAGGTGAATGGTCGATCTTCATCACAGGTTCCAATTCGTATCTGCTCAGCGGAGAACTGATGACAAAGCTCACGGGCAGATATATAGAATTCGAGATGTTCCCGCTTTCTTTTGAAGAATATGAGGATATTAAAAAATACTACGGAAAAGAGATTGCAGCCGACCGTCAGGAAGAGCTTCAGAACTACATACTTGAGGGAGGTTTTCCCAGAACCATCCAACTTGAGAATATGGCTACAAAGCGCAGATATGTCCAAAGCATTATAGATGAGATTCTTGAAAAAGATATAAGAAAACGACTTAAGATACGAAATAAGAGCACCTTTGAAACAGTGCAGAAATATATCATCAACAATTTCGGAGCAACCACCAGCCTGAAGAGCCTTAAGAAAGCAATTGAACAGACCGGAACGCCTGTCAGTGAGGCAACCATAGCAAGATATATCAAAGCTTTGCTTGATGCAAAGATCCTTTATGAATGCCCCCGCTTTGATATGAAATCCAAAAAGTCCTTAAGTGGAGAGAAAAAGTATTATCTTGCCGATATCGGTTTTTACTTTGTCCAGAATACTGATAACCGTATAAACTACGGCCCGGTTCTTGAAAATATAACATATGTTTACGCAAGGTCTCACGACTACTCTGTGAGCGTCGGACGTATAGGCAAGCTTGAATGCGACTTTATCTTAAGAGATAACGACATGCATTATTCCTATGTTCAGGTAGCATATACTATAGCTCTCTCCAAAGATACGGAAGACCGCGAATACAGACCTCTTGAATCGATAAGGGATAATTATCCCAAATATGTAGCCACTGCCGATTCCATGTTACAGCAACGTAATGGCATTGAACACATTAACCTTGTAGACTTTATGAGAAATGGAAAAGAGTTCTAAAAATTTAACGTGTGCGTTTTTGATAATATTCCATTTTCACATACGTTATTTTGATTATACCAAAGCTCTTATCTGTTTGAGCAATATCCCCTGTACAGCAGGATCAGTGATCTTTGACAGCAACATTTCGGTCTCTGCCATAAATGCATTATCCCCCTCGTCAGTATCATTTCCAAGAAACAAATAATTGGAATCTGCCTCTAAAACCCTGGCAAGTTCAACTATTACAATTACACCGCTCTTGATATCTATCCTGTCATTTTCATAATTGGATAATATGGGTTTTGGAATAAAGGTCAGCTTAGCAAGTTCCTCCTGTATCATCCCAAGTCTGATCCTTGCTGTCCTGATCCTCTGTCCTAATGTTTCTTCCTTAAGTGTTTTATTCATCTACTCCTCTTTCCGGGTCGATAACCGGAAAAAGGACAAATAAAAAGACTGGAGCTATCCTATAAAAGTAGACACATATATGCACAGTCTATTACAATAAATTACACACAAAGAAGGAGGCTTCCATTAGCTGCAAACATTACAACAAATATGATGAGGATTTTAAAAGACCCCTTGTCTCTCTACATCAAAACAGAAAAATCCAAACTCAGCTCTGTAAAGAATACAGTGTTTCACAGTCCGCACCCGGCAAACGGGTAAAACAATAGTTCACCAAACCATTCCCGTGTCCGTTGCCGATAGCGTTTAACACTTTCCCCATATTTTCTGGATGAAACGGAAGTTTGACCGAATACTTTTATTACTTTCATACCTGAAATGTATTCCACAATAGCCTCGTTCATTTGTTTTGACGCTTGATAATAGGGCTGCATGCGAGTTTTACTGGTCCGCAGCATCCCCAAAAACGCAATACATCCGATAGGCAAGACTGCCAGAGAGAGCAGTGCCATACGCCAGTCCACCACAAATAATGCTCCGGTTACCACTAAAAATGAAAGCAAATTTGCGAGACCCTCCGGAAGTGCATGAGCCAGAATCAGTTACATATCTTCCACATTATCTAAAAAGAACTTTTTCAATTCACCGGGACCAGTTTCAATAATTGTTCCCATGGGCATACGAAGCATTTTTTCGGTCAGCCGTTCCCTCATATTCTGTAGTGTCTTATAAGCTAAAAAATATGAGACTATAACCCGGCGTTCGTGCATCAGGTTTCCAAAATAAGACAGCTAGCAATGCCAATAGATACAACGACCGCTAAGTTTGTATCTACAGCAGCGCCGGATAAGAAGCGGCTCAGTACAGCGGAGATCAGAAAAAACGGGATCAGCCCGGCAAGCACACCAACAAACAAGAAAAAACGGCATAGATCAGATATTTGAAAAAATCCTTTGCGTATTTCGAAATTTTACGAAGTGCATAAAGTATTCGTATACCGACTCCTCCACCCAAAGGAAACCTTGACCTCCAGGCTTAATTTTCGTTAAAGAGTGTCCTTGGAAGGATGCCTACAAAGGTCGTAGGGTAGGCAGAGCTGAGTGTGAAATACCGGATGGGAAAAGGGTACAGATTCCACATCAAACACAATACGAAGGACTTCTGGCGTTATCACCTGCCGGGGAGTTCCCTCAAACTCTTTTTTCCCATTACGAACCGCAACTACATAGTCTGAAAACATTGTGGCATGATTTAGGTCGTGAATAACCATAACAATGGTCACACCCTGTTCCCGATTGAGTTGCACCAACAATTGCATAATGTCAAGCTGGTGTGCAATATCTAAAAAAGTAGTTGGCTCGTCCAAAAAGAGCATATCTGTTTTCTGAGCTAAAGCCATAGCAATCCATACTCGTTGCCTCTGTCCACCGGAAAGCGAATCCACCTCACGATGGGCAAAGTCCAGGACACCACAGGCCTTCATTGCCCAATGAACGACTTCAAGATCTTCCGCTGTAAGTCCACCGAACCTGCGTCGATGTGGATAGCGTCCATTTTCAACCAGTTCCTCAACGGTAAGCGCATCTGGGCATTGGGCATTTTGAGGCAGAATCGCAAGTTTTCTGGCGATTTCCTTAGTAGGTATCTGATAGATAGATTTTCCGTCCAAGTAAACATTTCCTTGATCCTTTGGAATCAGACGGGTCAGTGCCTTTAGAATAGTTGATTTTCCAGAGCCATTTGCTCCAATTAAAGATGTAATCTTTCCGCCGGGAATTGATAAGTCAAGTTCTCGAATACGGAAACCATCCATATAACCGGCGGAAAGACCGTTTGCATAGAGTTCTACGGTCATAGAAAGCCTCCTATCTGCGTTGTCTGCGCAGTAAATAAAGAAAATATGGTGCGGCAAGGATCGACACTATTACTCCGGCGGGAAGTTCTGTGGGTTGGAACATCCCGCGCCCAATAGAGTCTGCTGTCATGCAGATTGTCATTCCGATCAAGGCCGACCCCGGCAGCAAAAATTGGTGCTGACCGCCAAGCACTCGCCGCGCAATATGAGGGGCAACCAAACCGATAAAACTTAGTCCACCGCATACAGCGGTACATGCGGCTGCAAGTCCAACTGACAAAAATAAGAGCAGCCTCCGTTTCCTCTCTACGCCCAGTCCCAGCCCAGTGGCCGCCGAATCTCCCAACACAAGCACATCCAAGTGCCGCGCTTGGGCAAGCGTAACCGGTATCATAATCCACAGATAAATAAGTAATGAAAGCACATGCTTCCAACTGGTTCCCCAAAAAGTTCCTGCCATCCAACGAGAAACCATCTGAAAGTTACTGTTCTCCAATCCAGTTGCCATAATGAGCATAATGGCATAAAGACCTGCCGCTGCTGCAATACCTCCCAAAATAAAATATCTGGAGTTTAGACGACCGCTTCGGAAGGCAAATAGATATAAAAGCAGAGCAACCACAAGTGCCCCTATAAACGCAAATATTGGCATAAAAAGGGTTGAATTTGTGTGGAAGTCCGGAAAATAAACCAAAAATACCATGACGGCCACGGCCGCACCATTATTGATCCCTAAAATTCCGGGATCAGCTAAGGGATTTCCTGTTACTGACTGTAGTATGCAGCCAGAGAGCCCTAACTCTGCCCCGCATAACAAAGAAACCAAGATACGAGGCATGCGTATCTGTTGAATGATAAGTCCGGTGCTGGACTCTCCGTTCCCCAATAGCCCTTTGAAAATATCAGCGAGTGGCAGATGGCTGTAGCCTGCATTGATGGAAACAATAAATACGATAAATGCTGCCACAGCCATGGTGCAAAGGAAGAATATTTTTAAGGCATTCCGATTCATTATTTCCACCGCCTTTTCCGCTTTTGATAGGTTAATGCTAAAAAGAACGGGACTCCCAGGGCAGATACCAATGCCCCTACAGGGGTATCGTACGGGGCGTTGAGCATACGGGAACTGACATCCGCCAAGACCATGAGAAGGGAGCCGCTTAACAAGGATACCGGCAAAATTTTTCGGTAGTCTGTGCCCACAAGGAAACGGGCACT
>CAUVOD010000003.1:0-79314 GCA_963553525.1 uncultured Lachnospiraceae bacterium
CAAATATTGAAGGTTTGTCGGGATTTTTTTCACTTAATGTAAGATTTTCTATTCCCGCTCTTATACTTCCTATGGGAATTTCCTTTTATACCTTCAAGGCGATTTCGTACTTAATTGATGCTGAGAGAAATACAATTCGAGCGGAAAAGAATTTTTTTAAGCTGCTGCTATTTGTATCCTTTTTTCCGGAGCTGATTCAAGGTCCCATCAGCAGATATTCCGATCTTTCAATGACTTTGTATGAGGAGCATAAATTTAATTGGACTGATATTATATCAGGTACAAGGCGGATATTATTCGGATTTTTCAAGAAGCTGATAATTGCAGATCGTATTTTTATAGCTGTAAATACCGTTTTTATGGATGATGTTCACAGCGGAGCTTATATTTTTTTCGGAATGCTGATGTATGTCATAAGGTTGTATGCGGATTTTTCCGGAGGTATAGACATATGTATAGGAGCGGCAAGGCTTTTTGGTATTGAGGTAAAGGAAAACTTTAAACAGCCGTTTTTTTCAAGAACTCTTAAGGAGTATTGGAGAAGATGGCATATTACAATGGGCTCGTGGTTCAGAGATTATATTTTTTATCCCGTTTCTACATCTTCATGGATGCTTAATGTTATCAAATTTTTTAGAAAAAAAGCTCTAAAAAACAGCAATAAGCCGAAATTAAGCGCTTTATATAAGCGGGTATCAAAAAGACTTCCCGTATATATTGCAACCTTAACAGCATGGCTGGCAACCGGGATATGGCACGGTGCGAGTTGGAATTTTGTTGCATGGGGGCTTTCCAATTGTGTGATTTTGATTATTTCAGAAGAGCTTGAGCCTTTTTTTAAGGCTGTTTCTTTGAAGCTGGGATTGCAGAATAAGGCTTTATTCAGAATTTTTCAAAGCGTAAGGACGTTCCTGATAATTGCCGTGCTTAACCTTTTTGACTGTACACGCAGTGTAAGAGGAGCGTTTTTTGCTTTTATTTCGATGCTGCGGGCTGATAATTGGAGCATTTTTTTTGACGGATCGCTTCTTAAGCTCGGTATTAACTCCTTTGACTATATGATCATTTTTATAGCCGTATTCACGGTCTTTTGTGTAGATCTTTTTATGTATAAAATGGAGTTTAATAAAAAGAATATCGCTAATAGCGGTGATTCGGGATTTATAAATTCCGCAGGTTTTAATTTGGCGCTGATCTACATATTGCTTTTTTCCGTTCTGATTTTCGGAGTCTATGGAAGGGGATATGAGGCAGGCAGCTTTATATATAACAGATTTTAGAAAAAGTTATTTGCATTTAAGAAGCTTTATTTGTATACGCTGCGGAAAGTCTTTCCGGTTTGACACCCGCCAAAGATTAAAGCTATAATCCGACTGCTGCTATACACACTTTATTTTATCCGGTCTATTATGAAAATTGTTTGTACTGATATACGAAATAAGCTTATTTCTGCGGTCTTTGATAAAAACAAAATTGAATGTCTTGCTGCCGAAGGATATTCGCCGGGCATGGAGATCGGCTCCATATATGTAGGCAGGGTAGAAAACTGTATACTATCCTTGAAGTCCGCATTTGTGAGATTTTCAGGTTCGGAGGTCGGATATCTGCCGTTTTCGGATGTTCCGAGCGGAGCTCTTTTTAACAGAGAATTTAATGCCGGAGACGTCCTGAGAAACGGGGATATGCTTGCGGTTCAGCTTAAGCGGTTGAAGTCCGATATGAAGCAGCCAAGACTCAGCGCCTGCCTTACGTCAGCTTCAAGATATGCGGCGGTAAGCTTCGGAAAAAGCGGGGTATCCGCCTCAAAAAAGCTTGACGATCGGAGCAGAAAAGAGCTTGTCGAAAATTTTAATAAATTTGTTTCAGAGAGCCCGGATGATGTAAAAGCGGCTCTCAGAAGACATTCGGTCATTTTCAGGTCGGAGAGCTCCGGTTTATACAAAAAAGATAATGATATAGCTTCGGCTGCAAAAGAGGCTCTGTCACTGATAAAAAGGCTTGAGGAAATCAGAAGCAGAGCAAGCTTTTTGACTGCGGGATCCGTTGTTTATAAGACCGATTTCAAGTTGAAATTTGAAGAAAATCTTATAAAGATGTACCATTATGCTCAGTCTGCAGCGGATGAGAATGATAATATTGAAATAGTTACCGATGATGCGGAGCTTTATTATTTTATTTCAGAGCTTTCTCAGATTAAAGAAAATAAAAATACTTTTGTTAAATTATATGATGACGAAAGGATAAGTCTGGATGCTCTTTATTCCGTTTCATCTCAGCTTGACGACTTAAATAAACGTGTTGTCTGGTTGAAATCAGGAGCATTTTTGGTTATTGACAGAACGGAAGCTATGACCGTTATAGATGTAAATACCGGAAAAAACATCACAAAGAAGGCGGATGACTTTTTGTCGGTTAATTTAGAGGCTGCAAAAGAGGTATTCAGACAAATAAGATTAAGGAATATCTGTGGGATTATAATTGTTGATTTCATAAATATGAAGCATAAGGCGTCTAGGGATGCACTGATTGAAAAGCTGAAATTATTGTCGGGACTTGATCCTGTGAGAACTCAATTTATAGATTTTACCAAGCTGGGACTTGCCGAGATCACAAGGGAAAGAAATCGCTGAATAGGTAGAATGGCTAAGAATAAATCAAAAATATCAAGCTCTGTTAAGATTATTTTTTTTGTGCTTATAGTCACGGTCACATATTTTTTTGCTCAAAGCCTTTTAATGCCGAAGTATGTAACGGACATTAAAGAGGGAACTTTAATAGCGGAGTTTTACAGCGAAAAAGATAAGAATTTTGATGTTTTTTTTATAGGTGACTGCGAGGTATACGAAAATTTTTCTCCTGTAAAATTATGGACGGAATACGGAATTAACAGCTATATAAGAGGGAGTGCCAAGCAGACCGTATGGCAGTCTTATTACATATTGGAGGATACGCTGAGGTATACAAAACCCAGGCTTGTGGTGTTCAGCGTACTTTCTCTTATTTATAATGAGCCTGTGGATGAGGCGTATAATAGAATGACATTGGACGGCATGAGATGGTCGAAATACAAAATTGCTTCAATCAGAGAGTCAATGAATGACGATGAAAAAATGATAGAGTATATTTTTCCGTTATTAAGATATCATGACCGCTGGGATGAGCTTGGCAGAGAGGATATAAAATATATTTTTTCAAGACCCTTAAATTCACATAACGGTTATCTCATGAGAACGGATGTAAGACCGGCTGAGAGCATTCCTAAAGGGAGGGTGCTTGGAGACTATACTTTCGGTAACAGGGCTATGGACTATCTTGACCGGATAAGAAAGCTCTGCGAAGAGGAAAAAGTAGAGCTTTTACTTATAAAAGCTCCGTCTTTGTATCCTTATTGGTACGCTGAATACGAAAAGCAGGTTGAAGCTTATGCGGATAAATATGACTTGAATTATATAAACTATCTTGAGCTTGAGGAAGATACGGGAATAGATTATTTGAAAGATACATATGATGCAGGTCTTCATTTAAATCTGTACGGAGCAGAAAAATTATCCGCAGTCATAGGGAAAACGCTTAGAAATATCTATAAAATCCCCGACAGAAGCGGAGATTTGCATTTAAATGAAATATGGCTGAAAAAAATCGAAAGCTATGAGGCTGAAATAGCCGCCCAAAAAGCGGAGCAATGACTAAGAAACTGCCTCTCGCAAAATCACCCGGGATGAATCTAAAAAAAGTCGGGCATTGGCTATAAAATCTTATATATAAGGGGAATTGCAATGAATGAAAATATATATTTTACGGGTAAAAAGCTTATTCTGATTACCGCTGTTCTTGTCTCTTTAATTTTTTACGGCTGTGCTTCAGGTAAAGGCTCCGCAAATAAAAGTGAACAGATTGCTGTAAGTAACGCCGGCAGCGACGGCAGTTTAGAAGAACATGAGGAAAAAGATTTTGCAGTATTGATAAAAGCGGGAGATAAAGAGTTTCAAATAACTGCGGATATGCCTATGTCCGAGGTTCTTGACAAGCTCGGAGAGCCTTTGGAATATTATGAAGCTCCAAGCTGCGCCTTTCGTGGAATGAATAAAATATATACATACATGGATTATGTAATAAATACGTATCCCGTTGAAGATAAGGATTACATATCTTTAATAACGCTATATACCGATATGGTCGGTACAGGAGAGGGTATAAGGCTCGGAGATACAAAAGAAGACGTGACTGCGGTTTATGGCAAAGCGGATGAGATTAAGGGAAGCGAAAGCGTGTATTACGGCAAGTCTTCAAGGCTTGGAATCGTTATTGAAAATAATATTGTAAAGGCAATAACTATTTATTCTTCCAAAGCTGATAATTAACTGCTAATATATGTTATTATATACGATGTATTTGAGTATAGTCGGTTGAAAAACGGATTTAATGCGGAAAATATTGTAAAAATTCAAAATTATCTATTAAATTTAAACAATTTTCAGCCGATAAAGATAGCGATCGCGGATTATTTATAATTCAGTAGATCCTTGGGAGAGAGGAGACAGCTGTGGATTCAAACATCTTAATGGAAAGCGGCACCAATGAGTTGGAAATTCTTGAATTTGTGATTGACGGGAAATTTTACGGCATAAACGTAGCCAAAATCAAGGAGATCATAACATATCAGGAGGTGACTCAGGTTCCCAACGCACATCCCTCGATAGAAGGTATATTTATGCCGCGCGATTCGATGATTACCGCAATTGATTTGCGTAATTGTCTTCAAAGAGGAGCGTCGGAGCCCGGAGGTTTGTTTATCATAACAAGCTTTAACAAGCTTGATATTGCGTTCCATGTCGATTCGGTTGTAGGTATACACAGATTCAGCTGGGCTGATATTATCAAGCCGGACGCAACCATGTCCACCATTGAAAAGAGCGTAACTACGGGTATAATAAAATATAAGGATCACCTTATAATAGTTCTTGATTTTGAAAAAATCGTTTCGGATATAAATCCCAATACCGGTCTTAATATGGATCAGCTCAGTCAGTTTAAGCAGCGTTCCAGAAATGAAATTCCGATTATTATCGCGGAAGACTCTCAGCTTCTTAACAGACTCATTTGCGAGTCGCTCAATAAATCCGGCTACGATAATGTAAGAACCTTTGAAAACGGTAATCTTGCGTATGAATATATACAAAAAGCAAAAGATGCGGGAAAGCTGGATGAGCTTGTAAGATGCCTTATAACCGATATAGAGATGCCCATTATGGACGGTCACAGACTTACAAAACTTATCAAATCCGACGATTCGACCAAGCATCTGCCTGTAATCATATTCTCATCACTTGTTAATGATGAAATGCGCAAAAAAGGCGAGCAGCTGGGAGCGGACAGACAGCTTTCAAAGCCCGAAATCGGAATGCTTGTGTCAGCCATAGACGAGTTGGTTAACGGTGTGGCTCCGGAGAACATGTCTCCGGTTGCAGTTTCATAATATTATTATATTTATAGGTGTGACATTGTAATCGTGTAGAACGAGGGCACACATTGGATGTTACTATTGTCCGATGTTGCCCTCTTTTGTGATTATAATATAAATTTACAGGTAAAAAATATGGACGAAAGCTATCTTGATTCGTTATTGGAATCGGTTTTAAACCCGAAAACTAAATCCGAAGCGGAGGAAATATCGTTCTATGACGATACGTCTGCGGAAACGGATACATATGCGGAAACTGGAGAGAATGTAGAGACAGGATCGGCTGCTGAAACTGGAGAACATGTAGAGACAGGATCGACTGCTGAAACTGATGCTGATGAGGAGTCTGAATATTCAGACTACCTGAATATGGAAGCGTTGGACATGCAGCGAGCAATGACCGATCTTGCCGAGCTTAACGATCTTTTAATCAAGGCTGACAAAAATGTAATGATTGACAGATCTATCGGTAAAAAGATAGAAGCCTTTAAAAAGGCTGAAAAAGCAACGGTATCCGCACCCGCTCCCAAGATGCAGGTTTTGAATTCGGATAAGTTCGATACTAAAATTGTTGATACAGAAGAAGCGGAGCTTAACAGACTGATCCAAGCTGCTGAAAAGGAATTTGTTTCTGAAAGCGTAAAGCAGGCTGTGCCCGATGATAAAACCGTAAGCGGTGACTACGAAATAGAAGAGATTAAAGATAAAATATATTTCGAGGATGAGTCTGTAACACGAAATGCTCCTATCATGGAAGAAGCTCAGCCGGATCAAAATGTCGAAGCTGCTTCGGAGCCGGTTTCGGATGCTCCGCCTGTTCAGGAGCCGGCGGAGCTTGAGAGTATGGATCTTGAATCAGATTATGAAGATCCGATTATAGAATCCCCGATAATGAAGCTTACCTCTATAAATTCGATTGTCGATAAGGCTTCTGACGATAAAGAACCTTTAGCGGAAGATAGCGGTATTGACTTATTTCCGGATTCGGACACCAATGAAATGGCCGATTTATCTACACATACAAATGGGGAATTTACAAATGAGCTTAAGCGTGCTGAGGATTTCTCCCCGGTGCAGGATGAATATGTAGATGGAAAATTACAGCTTTCAGACTTACCGCCAGCTTCAAGCCCTATGCTTACACAGGAACAGATGGATGAGCTCATGTCGGGTAATGCGGATTATTCTGATGAGGTTGCAAGCTATGGAGAGAGCTATATAGATGAGAGCGGGGCGGATTTGCAGTCAGATCCTAATGATATATCGGTACCGGATCAGACAGCACAGCTTACGGAGATGAGATCGGAGCCTTCTTACGAAGACTCTTCTTACACCGGATCCGATACGGAAGCTTCATCGTATGGACTTAACCGATCTGCAGATTTCTCCCCGGTGCAGGATGAGTATGTAGATGGAAAACTACAGCTTTCAGACTTACCGTCAGCTTCAAGTCCCATGCTTACACAGGAACAGATGGATGAGCTCATGTCGGGCAATGCGGATTCTTTTGATGAAGCTGCTGGCTATGGAGAGAGCTATATAGATGAGAGCGGTACTGATTTCCCGTCGGATTCGGACAGTCCTGAAGCGTCTGACTTATCGAATTATACAAGTGACGAATTAACAGCGGAGCAGTTTTCAGCTTCGAATATCGAATCCGCTACCCTTCCGGAGCAGGATCAAATTGTTGAAGCTGCCGATTTGCCGTCAGACCCTAACGCCATCTTAACGCAGGATCAGACAGCACAGCTTACGGAGATGAGCTCGGAGCCTTCTTACGAAGACTCTTCTTACACCGGATCCGATACGGAAGCTTCATCGTATGGACTTAACCGATCTGCAGATTTCTCCCCGGTGCAGGATGAGTATGTAGATGGAAAACTACAGCTTTCAGACTTACCGTCAGCTTCAAGTCCCATGCTTACACAGGAACAGATGGATGAGCTCATGTCGGGCAATGCGGATTCTTTTGATGAAGCTGCTGGCTATGGAGAGAGCTATATAGATGAGAGCGGTACTGATTTCCCGTCGGATTCGGACAGTCCTGAAGCGTCTGACTTATCGAATTATACAAGTGACGAATTAACAGCGGAGCAGTTTTCAGCTTCGAATATCGAATCCGCTACCCTTCCGGAGCAGGATCAAATTGTTGAAGCTGCCGATTTGCCGTCAGACCCTAACGCCATCTTGACGCCGGAGCAGATAGCACAGCTTACGGCGACAAATAATATATCAGCAGATAAAGAAGTGGAGGTTGAAACAGCTATGTCAGATTTGCCGTCCAATGATTCCAATGAGTTACTTACACCCGAAGAAATAGCGGCGTTAACATCCGCAGCTAATGAAGAGCCGATTGCCGATAACGAAGCAACGGACGCTGCTCAATCGGAAGCGGATACTGCGGAAGCCGATATTGAAAATCTCGACGCTCTAATGGATTCCTTAAAATCTGATGATTTAGGTAATCTTGAAGGAGCACAGAATACCGTAACTGCCGAAAAAGAAGGAGAAGTTGAAGAAACTGAGGTCGATTCGGAAAAAGTTGAGCCTCCAAAAGTAAATATTATTGAGTTTCTCGACGGAATGTCTGAAAATGATACAGATGAGCTTCCGGAAGCGGGTGGAAAAAATAAAAAGAAAAAAGCTCAAAAAGACGGTAAAAAGAAGCCCGGGCTGATTGCCTGGATATTAAGCTTTTTTTCTTCCAATGAAGAAGACGATAATGAAGCTGCCGATGACGATCTGGGGATTGCTTCTCTTACGGATGAAAATAAGCGGGTGCTGAACGAGCTTGCGGAAGAGGAGGCCGATAAAAAGAATAAAAAGAAGGCTAAGGAAAAGAAGCCTAAGCCCAAGAAAGAAAAGAAACCTAAGGCAAAGAAAGCCGCCAAGCCTCCCAAACTCAAAAAGCCGGAGTCAGTGCAGGACGACGGACCGCCTGAAAAGAGGATACCTTTTAAGAGAATTGCTGTTATAGCTATGTTTGCAATAACAATGGGAATATTGCTGTTACTTCCCGCCATGCTGCTGCCCGATTTTATAACTGTTCAAGACGCCGTATCGGCTTATAAAGAGGGAGACTATGCCAGAACCTATAAAGAGCTTTACGGAAGAAAAAATTTGAACGAAGAGGCTCAAAAAGCATATAACAATGCAAGCTGTATTTTGAAAATGCAGAATTATTATGACTCCTATAAGTTATACAAGAGCTCGGGTATGGAGGTTGAGGCTTTAAATGCTCTTATAAAGGGCGTTGTGAATTATAAAACTATCCTTGACGAAGCGGCGGCAACAAACGATGCAAGCGTACAGAGTCATGTTTCCGTGAGTTACGGAGATATAGTTTCAACATTAAATTCCGAGTATAATATTTCGGAGGCTGAGGCTAAGGAGCTGTTTGAAATTGAAGATCGAATTTTGTACACCTACAATCTGCAAAAGCTGCTGGGGCTGAGATAATACCCGCTGCCATATATATCATAACAGTAAAGTGATATCGTAGACGTAAAAAGCTTGATAAAATATTATATAATCAAGCTTTTTTGCGTTATAATACAGGTGCTTGTTTTACTGCTTTTGATTGAATACAGCCGTATGGGAAGTGTTGTAAAATGCAGGAAGTAGAGAGGAAAGATAATGGGAGCGCTGAGCGGGGAGTGGGAATCGGCTTTAAGAGCCGAATTTACCAAACCATATTACAAAAAGTTATTTGAATTTATAAAAAATGAATATTCTACAAAGGTCATCTATCCGCCGTCTAATGAAATCTTTACGGCATTTCACTTGACGGCTCCGTCTGAAATAAAAGTGCTTATATTGGGTCAGGATCCCTATCATGAGCCGGGTCAGGCTCACGGCATGAGCTTTTCGGTAAAGCCCTCCGTAGCGATACCGCCATCGCTTCAAAATATTTATAAGGAGCTTGAAGAGGATTTAAATTGCTACATACCCGATAACGGTTATCTCATTAAATGGGCAAAGCAGGGAGTATTTTTGCTTAATACTCTTCTTACGGTACAGGCACACAGAGCTTTTTCACATAAGGGTATGGGCTGGGAAAGGTTTACGGATGCCGTAATAGAGACGGTAAATAATTTGGATCAGCCTGTTGTTTTTATGCTGTGGGGAAGACCGGCGCAGGAAAAGCTTTCTATGCTGAATAACCCGAAGCACTTAGTTTTGAAAGCTCCGCATCCCAGCCCGCTGTCCGCATACAGAGGCTTTTTCGGCTGCAAACATTTCAGCAAATGCAATGAATTTTTAAAGATCAACAATCTTAATCCCATTGACTGGCAAATTGAGAATATTAACTAACATTTTAGAGGCAAATTAGTAATATATGCAGATTATAATGACACAAAAATAACAAAAGTTGTAAGTGAATATTTTCTGAGTTAAAATACATAGCGTTGGTGTTGAAGGCTTAAATATAATTGTGCTTCGACAAAAATATAAATTTGAATATATAAGGGAGGTAAAATCATGGACAGAGGAATCGGTTCAATGATAGAAAAATTAAAGAAAAATCCTAAGAGCATTGTTTTTACGGAGGGTACCGACCCCCGTATTCTTGAAGCCACATCAAGGCTTCTTGCGGGATATTTTCTTCATCCTATTCTTGTAGGTAATGATGACGAGGTATATAAGGCTGCGGAAGACGGCGGCTTCAATATAAGGGGAGCTGAAATTATCGATCCCAAGAATTTTGATCGTATAGATGAGATGGTTGATATGTTCTGCGAGCTTAGAAAAGGCAAGTCGGTTACCAAGGAGCAGGCAAGACAGACGGTGATGGAAGCCAATTACTTCGGAACAATGCTTGTAAAGATGGGAATTGCCGATGCTCTTCTTGGCGGAGCCACCTATTCGACAGCAGATACGGTTCGTCCGGCTCTCCAGCTTATAAAGACAAAGCCCGGAAATAAGCTTGTATCTTCATGCTTTATTCTTGTACGTCCCGCAGCTTCCGGTCTTAATGAAGTTCTTGCTATGGGCGACTGTGCCATCAATATTCAGCCGAGCGAAGATGATCTTGTTGAAATTGCAAAAGAAACGGCGGAATGTGCAAAGATTTTCGGTGTAGATCCCAAAATTGCATTCTTAAGCTATTCAACCAGAGGCTCGGGTTCGGGCGAAGATGTTGACAAGATGCGTAACGCCTGTGAAAAGACGAAAAAAGCATATCCGGAGCTTGCCATAGCGGGTGCTGAAATGCAGTTCGACGCAGCGGTTTCACCGAGCGTAGCCCGCACAAAATTTGAGGAGGATCCGGTTGCAGGATATGCCAACACCTTTATTTTCCCCGATATCAGCGCAGGAAATATAGGCTATAAGATAGCGCAAAGACTCGGAAATTTCGAGGCATACGGTCCCATACTCCTCGGGCTTAACGCTCCTATAAATGATCTTTCAAGAGGCTGCAACGGTCTTGAGGTATATTCAATGGCTATTGTTACTGCAGCCCTTGCATAAATACGGAATATAATATCTGACAAAACTGCCCCCAAAAAGTTAGAACCTCAGTCTGACTTTTTGGGGGCAGTTCATGAGTCGTCGGTTTTATTTTTCGGCATAAAATAGAGCTGCCGCACTAAAATTTTTTCTTAGAGCGGCAGTTCCTTGCTTTTATGAGGTTAATTTATTTTAAAAAGTTTAATTTATCCGCATCCTTTATAGCCACATATACACCGTTGAGATACATAAAGCCCTGTTGTGGCTGAGGTCTGTTAAAGGTGGGAGGAACGGAAGACGTATTATTTACTTTATTAAAATTCATGAAATCGGATCTGTTAAATGCGGCATTTGTACCGGATCTCCCCGGTTCCAATGTATTGGGGCTTCTGACGGCTGACTGTGAATTTATCGCATTTGAACCGTTTCTTTGCAAAGTATTTTGCTTTTCGATATACTTTTTAAAAAAAGCGGAAGTCAGATATATAACCGCAATTATAAGCAATAATATTATTTGATATGATCCCATAATCTCCTCCTGAATAAAGTGTTTTAAATAGTATAGCATGTGAACGCTCCTGTGAAAAGTAAGCAATAATAACGTAAATTGTGATATACTTCCTAAAAATAAATTAAAAGGTGTCGTGATGGAAGAAAGTAAAAAGAATTTAAAGCCGGATTCAAACAGTAAGAGAGAACGCATAGAAAAACAAAAGGAGTCCGTACTCAGAGTTGCAAAATCCATGGTTGAAAGAGGGCTTATAATAAGGAATTGGGGTAATGTATCAAGGCGTTCCGGCAAGAATCATTTTGTATGTACTCCGGAAAATATGCTTGCCTTTGAGCTCAGCCTTGAGGATATATCAAGAGTGAATATAAATACCTTGAGCTATTCGGGAGATTCCAAGCCGAGCGAAGAGAAGAACATGCATGCGGCTATTTATAAGGTACGTGATGATGCGGGCTTCATAATACATACTCATCAGCCCTATGCTGCAATAGTGAGCGCTCTTGAGGATAAAGAAATATTGATTTCTCATGGAGAAAATGAAATACCGGAAATGGAAGGGTTATCCGGACTTTCCATTATTCCCTATGAAGAGGTGGGATCGGAGGAACTTGAGCAGCAGATAGTAAAGACTCTAAATGACGATCCGGACAGCTTTGCTCTTTTACTTGCCAGTCACGGAATGGTATGCTGGGGAAGAACTGAGAAGGAAGCCATGCATAGAGCCGAGCAGGTTGAAATTGTCTGCTACACCTATCTTGCGGAAATATGCAATACCAATCTTCAATACGGATTGAAGGGAGAGTATTCGAGCGAGCGTGACGGAGACGAGATCAGATATCTAAGTGCAGACGTTCCTGAAAAGGTTCAGAACATACATAAAGAGATTTATAAAAAAAGATCGGATATAAATGCCATAGTGCATCAGAATACCGATGCGGAAAGGATAGTTGCGAACCGCTTTACAAGGCTTGAGGCTATACATGACGATTTTGCACAGATAATCGGAGCCGAGGTAAAAATACCCGCCAACTCAAAAGAAAGTATATGGAACAGCATCAGCATAAGGAAGAGCTGTAATGCTATATTTTCTCCGGAATACGGAGCTTTCTGTTTGGGAAGGACCATAGATCATGCAAGAGCCGCGGCTATGATTGTAAATAAAGAATGTATAGCCAAAATAGCTCTTACCAGAATTAAAAAAGACGGAAGCCTGCCCTGGTTCCACAGAATAAAAATGCACAGAACATACGTAAAAAAATCATTATAAAGAGTTTGTTTTTTTAATATTTATACAACATCCGCATACTTTACTTCCAGCTCTTCCAACAGCATGGGCTTGTCAAAGTAATAGCCCTGATAGGAGTAAATATTTTTTTCCTTTAAAAAGCCAAGCTGCTCTTCGGTTTCTATTCCTTCTGCAGCAACCTTTATATCAAAGCCTTTACACACGTCTATTACCGCACTTAAGATAATTCGATTTTTAGAATCTTCTGAAAGCGCTCTGATAAATCCGGTATCAATCTTTATGAAATCGGCGTCTATATTTTTCATTCCCATAAAGGATGAATGAGAGCCTCCGAAATTATCTATGGCTATTTTGAAGCCGAATTGCTTGAGCTTGTCTACCGTATGCCTGTTTGCTTTGTAAGAATAGGTATCTTCGGTTATTTCCAAAACAAGTTTTGAGGGATCTATGTCATAGGAGCCTGCAAGCTCTGTAAGAATTGAATATATATCAAGATAAAAGAAATCCTTTTCGGATATATTCACCGCTAAAAAGAAGTCGGCAAACGGAGTTTTTTTCCAGTCGGCAAGCTGTGACATAACCAATTCCCATACATATCTGTCAACTATATATATGAGATTTTCTTCCTCAAGTATGGAAATAAAGCTGCAGGGAGTGAGCACTCCGTCAGTAGGATGAACCCATCTTACCAGAGATTCCGCTCCCAATATATTTCCGCTGCCGTCAAAAAAGGGCTGAAAAAATATTGAAAACTGTTCGCCGTCAAGAGCATCTTCAACCTCGTGAAGCACCCGTTTCCTGTTTTCATGCTCATTTAAAAGATCGTCGCTGTAAACGGAATAGCTGTTGCCGCTTTTATTCAGGTCGTTATCGACGGCAATAGTTGCTTTTTTTAAAAGTGAATCAAAATCCCTGTCGGAGGAATTGGCTGAGGCTATTCCTATATGTATGGAAATCCGGTACGGTGAAGAAGCCTCGTGGAAGCCGTTAAGAAAATTTAAAATATCATTTTGACAGATCTGATCGGAGTCCATGAGAATTGCGAAACGACCGTTATTCATGCGTGTCATAGGTATTTTTCCGATAAAATAATCAGTCAGAATGGAGGCGGTCCTTTCGGAAATTGCTTCCGAAACGGATATTCCGTACAATTCATCAAGCATATCCAGATCTTCTATGGCGACGGATAGCAGATAAAGTCTGTCATGGGGAGCGTTTAGAATATTGACAGCTTCACTTACAAAGCTTGCTTCGTCATATAGGGGTAAAAGTTCGGAATTAAAATTGTCCATTATAAGAAAATCCTTTTCTCATGACAATAATTATCAATCATTTTAACATTATCGCAAATGTTTGATCTTAAAGCAATATAGTCTTTGAATGTAAATTGTGATATTGTACTGGATATAAATGTAAATGAATCGGAGGTTTATATGGCAGCGGAGCTTAAACAACCGTCATATACAGCATATGTCTCCAGCTATACCAACGGGACAAAGGATAATTGCGGAATACATGTGTATGATGTGGATGTACAAAACGGCACTATGAAGGAAAAAGAAAAGATCAATATTTCCAATTCTTCTTACCTTACGTTATCAAAGAGCGGCAAATATCTTTATTCCATAACCGATTTCGGAGTTGAGGCATTTAAGATAAAGAAAGACGGAAGTCTTGAAGGGCTTAATACGGCGTCCATAAACGGCATGAGAGGCTGCTATATAACGACCGATCATAAGGACAGATATTTATTTGTGGCGGGATATCATGACGGAAAGATAACCGTTCTTAGGCTTGAAAAGGACGGAAAAGTCGGAGAAATCACCGATGAAATATTCCATAAAGGTCTGGGACTCGGAAGAGGCAGAGCCAATATGGCACATGTTGAGTGCTGCAGAGTCACAATGGACGACAGATATTTGTGGGCATGCGACTCCGGCATGGACAGGACCATAGTATACGGTATAAATTACGATAACGGAAAGCTTACACAGGAGGAGATAGTTCATGCCGATCCGGGATCATCTCCGAGACTTGTAAAATTTTCCAGGGACGGAAAATTCGCTTATATTTTGTGTGAGCAAAAGGCTGTAATTGACGTATATTCCTATGACAATTCAAAGGGAGAGCCGGAAATAGAAAGGATACAGCAGATATCCACAAGCTGGGGAGATGATCCCTTACCTACAACGGCAAGCGCACTTAATTTTTCGGGAAGCTTTAAATATCTGGTAAGCTCGGATATGACCACAAATGAGGTAATAATATTCAATTCTGAAAGCAAGGACGGAAAGCTCAAGGAGATTTTAAGCCTTCCGATAGGAGGGGCATATCCCAAGGATGCCAGACTTTTCCCCGACGATAAGCATTTGGTATCCTTAAATCATGAATCCAACAGCATGACGTTTTTCAGCTTCAATGAAAAGAAAAAGACGCTTATCATGAGAGGAAAGCCTTTAAGCGTAGACAGTCCCAACTGCATAGTATTTCATGCTTTATAATGCGCTATTACGTCGTCAGCCCTGTCCGAAAGATGAGACAGTATAAGGTCGAGCAGAGTGACGGCGCACATACTTTCTACGACTACAACCGCTCTGGGCACGATCACGGGATCGTGCCTTCCTTTTATACTGAGCTCGATATTTTCCATATCCTTATTTACCGTGGCTTGAGGAGCTTCTATTGACGGAGTGGGCTTTATATGACAGCGGATCGTAATTTCCGACCCGTCGGATATCCCGCCCAGTATACCTCCGGAGTTGTTGGAGGTTTTGAGGAGTCTTCCGTTTTTAAATACAAAGCCGTCATTATGGGAAAGACCGGTAGCCTTGGCTGCATCTGTACCGGAACCTATTTCCACTGCCTTGCAGGCTCCTATGCTCATAAGCGCATAGGAGAGTCTTGCGTCAAGCTTGTTAAAAACCGGATCTCCGATTCCGGCTTTAAGACCGTTTATTCTGCATTCTATCACGCCCCCCGATGAATCTTTTTTTGAAGCAAGCTCCCTTACATATTCATAAGCTCTTTCGTCTGCGGCTTTGTCCGGCATGGCACAGTGTCCGCTGTATATAGCCTCCCTGTCAAATAAAGACATATCGGCGCATATTGCGCCTATGGATCTGGTGTATGCGCAGATATCTATATCCATCCGCTTTAAAAGCTTCATGCATACAGCTCCCGCCATAACCCTGCCGACAGTTTCTCTTCCAGATGCTCTTCCCCCTCCTCTGTGATCTCTCAAGCCGTATTTGGCTTCATAGGTATAGTCCGCATGGGAGGGTCTGTATACCGCCTTTAAAGCGTCATAATCCTCAGAACGGAAGGATTTATTTTCTACAAAAAGGGCGATGGGAGAGCCGAGGGTCTTGTTTTCAAAGACGCCTGACAGTATGCTTACCTTATCCTCTTCGTATCTTGTGCTTGAAACATATTGTCCCGAGGGTCTTCTCCTTTTCAGATAAGGAGTTATATCGTTTTCGGAAAGATCTACTCCCGCAGGGAAGCCGTCAATAACAACGCCCACCCCTTTTCCGTGGGATTCCCCGAAGGTCATTATTTTAAGCTTAGAGCCTAAGACGGATCCTGACATATTTTTCTCCCTATTATGTAGATATGCGATAAAATATGAAACTATAATAGCACAGCATTATTGCAAATGCTCCTGTTTGTAATTATAATGGCAGTCAATGCTTTTTTAGGAACGGACGCTAAAGTGGAAAAAGAAACAGACTATAAAAACAGTTTAACCGGAATAATAACAAAAAGCTGTATTTTAATCTCACTCATACCTATTTTCGTGTGCACCACTTCTTTTTTTATGAGAAGCGGTCAGGAGCTTACAAATATAGTCAAAGCGGAAGAGGCGGATCAGGGCTATAATGAGCTTTCCTCGGTAGAAGAGGATATGAAAAAGACCTCCGAAGCATATGACGCTGCTGTTGAAAGAGTAAAGAGAATGAGGGCGGACGATTGGAATTTGATACTTGTAAATAAACAGCATCCTATTCCGGAGGATTATGAGGTTCCGCTTGCAAATATAAATCCCACAATGCAATGCGATGAGAGGATTTTAAAGGATCTGCAAAATATGCTGAGTGCCGCATATAAGGACGGTGTTTCAATTTATGTAGCTTCTCCGTACAGGCCGAGGATAAGTCAGGAAAAGCTCTTTGAGCTGGAGATACGAAACAGGATGAAGGAGGGAATGAGCTATTCCGAGGCTTATATAGAAGCGTCTCATACGGTAACGATACCCGGCTCAAGCGAGCATCAGATCGGTCTGGCTGTTGATCTTTTAACCTCCGAATATAATATTCTCGATGAAAATTTTGATAAAACCGAGGCTTTTAACTGGCTTGTCGAGAATTGCTGTAAGTATGGTTTTATATTGCGGTATCCCAAGGATAAGGCGGATATAACGGGCATATCATACGAGCCGTGGCATTACAGATATGTCGGAAAAGAGGCGGCTGAGATCATAATGAAGGATAAGATAACGCTTGAAGAATTTCATGAAATGTATCTTAAGAGATAAAGGATTTTGAAATGTACAAAATTACAGCCTGCGATCATAACGCCAAAAGTGCCGAAATGACAACGGTACACGGCACAATACAAACTCCCGTATTTATGAATGTGGCAACCGACGCCGCAATAAAGGGCGGCGTCACAAGCGAGGATCTCGAGCGGATAGGAACGCAGGTAATGCTGTGCAATACCTATCATTTGAAGCTTATGCCGGGAGACAGATATGTATACCGCATGGGAGGGCTTAATGCATTCACTTCATGGAATAAGCCCATACTCACGGATTCGGGCGGATTTCAGGTGTTTTCGCTTTCAAAAACCAGAAAAATAACTGAAGAGGGCGTAACCTTCAGATCGCATTTGGACGGAAGAGCTCTTTTTATGGGTCCAAGGGAGAGCATGCGAATACAGTCGCATCTCGGATCCACCATAGCCATGGCTTTCGATGAGTGTCCGTCCGCAAAAGCGGAAAGAGCCTATGTAGAGGCTTCTGTTGCGAGGACTACAAGATGGCTTAAACTCTGCGTAAGCGAGATGAATAAATTAAATTCATTGGAGGGAACGCTTAATAAGGATCAGATACTTTTCGGCATCAATCAGGGGGCGGTTTTTGACGATATCAGGGTGGAGCATGCCAGACAAATAGCCGATATGGATCTTTACGGATATGCCATCGGGGGTCTTGCCGTCGGCGAGAGTCATGAAGAAATGTATCGTGTAATAGAAAAGGTGGCGCCCGTTCTGCCGAAGGATAAGCCGTTATATTTAATGGGAGTCGGTACGCCGGAGAATATTCTGGAAGCGGTTGACAGAGGAGTTGATTTCTTTGACTGCGTGTATCCGACAAGGAACGGACGACACGGTCAGCTTTATACCGAATACGGGAAAATAAATATCAAAAATAAACGTTACGAATTTGACGAGCGTCCCATTGAAGAGGGCTGCGGCTGTGACGCCTGCAGAAGACATTCAAGATCGTATATAAGACATTTGCTTAAGGCGGGAGAGATTTTGGGACTGAGGCTTTGCGTCAATCATAATCTCTATCACTACAACCGCTTGATGGAGGATATCAGATCTGCGATAAGGTCGGGCAGTTACGGCAGATTTAAAAAGAGCAGACTGGAGCGGATGAAGTATGGGGAGGATTGATGTACACCGTACTTGTCTTTTTAAAAAGTATAGGATATTATTTAAAGCGTCGCTCGTGAGGTGACTTGAGTTTTTTAGGAGGAAGAATATATGTTATCAGCTAAATTTATTATGCTTTCGTCAGGAGGCGGTCTGTCCACGACAGGTTGGATAATATACATGGTTGCTATCCTTGCAGTAATGTATCTGGTAATGGGCAGGGGGTCGCGTAAGCAGCAAAAGGAACAGGCTGCAAGGCTTGCGTCTCTTGCCGTCGGAGACAGCGTACGTACGTCAGGAGGCTTTATAGGAACCGTAATTGACATAGACGAAGCGGGTAATACGGTTATTGTGGAATTCGGAAATAATAAGAACTGCCGCATACCTATGATAAAGGAAGCGATCGTTGAGGTTGAAAAGCCCGAGGATGCCATAAAGGAAGTACCGGCGGAGCCGGAAAAGAAGGGCGGATTTTTGAGCAGATTCAAAAAGAACGGCTGAAAAATGTAAAATGTCAAAATAAAAAGTCGGAAGCTTTATGCCTCCGGCTTTATTTACGCAAGAAAGGAGTCCGAGCAAGTCCTTTGCTAATCCGTAATAATGATAGTTATTCTTTGAGGGTAGCTCCTTCCACTGCGGACGGATCTTCGCCGTGCAGCACCTGCAAAATAATCTTCAATTCCTTATTTGCTCTTGTGTAATAGGCAAAGGCTTCATCTGCGGCGCTTTGATCAAATTCACCGTCATATGCCTTATGATACAAATTTACCGCAGCTGCCATTGAGTCTGCCGCATCATTTGTTATACTGTTTATGGAAGCGAATTCTTCCGGTATTGTATAAGTTTTAAGTTTGTCGAATTCGGCTTTGAGTCCGTCGAGATTTTGAAGCAGAGCGGCTTTATAGGCTGTATCATTCATATCGACGGAATTTATCGAGTCGTTATACGCCTGTACCGCGTCAAAGAATGCCGACATATTTGATTTATATTCCTCCAAAGCCTTGAGCTTGGGACTTGAGCAGGATGAAAGAAAAATTGCCGGAACAAGGCAGATAAATAAAATTTTTAAAAAGCGCATATTTTCCTCATTAAATAATAGTGATAAGGGTATTAAAAACTGCTAACAATCTAGCATAATATCGGTATCATTGCAATAGAGTCAAACATTATAACGATAACTTTTTTACGTAAAAAGGTGGAACACAATTCCCGAAAGGAAGCGTTTTCGAAATTATGAAATTAAAAATAGCCGGATTTAAAGATAAAATACGAAATTTTTTTGAAAAACTGTTTGTACGGGCTGTTCCGGTAACAAATATTCCCGCACCGCTGCAAATGTTCATCATGGCGTTTGTGATGTATATTTTGAGCGTTCTTCCTATATTGATAATTCATAACGGACTGTTTTTTCTGTATGGAGATTACAATGTTCAGCAGGTTCCCTTTTATGTTATAGCACACAGAGCTGTAAGAAGCGGCAGGTTCCTTTGGAATTTCGGACTTGACCTCGGAGGCTCTCTGATCGGGGATATGTCCTTTTATCTTATGGGAAGTCCGTTTTTTTGGCTTACCGTACCTTTTCCCGAAAAAATCGTACCATACATGATGCCGTATTTGATGGCGCTTAAATATGCCTGCTCCGCAACCTTCGCATATTTGTATATCAGGAGGTATATATTAAAAAAATCCGACGCTCCGTACAGGCTGGAAAATTCTTTGAGAAATGATGAATATTTGAAAAATGAGCTCAGTTCAAGGATAGGCGGATTTTTATATGCGTTTGCCGGATTTAACGCCTGCAATATAGTATTTAATCATTTTACGGATGCGGTGTGCTTTTTTCCGCTGCTGGTGCTTTCCTTTGAAGAACTCATGAGGATTGATCTTGATGATGAATATAAGGGTAAATCCTTGATTTTCAGAGGCTTCGATAAATGGCTGTTTTTTGCCCTTACTGTATGTCTTATAGCCGTAATAAATTATTTCTTTTTCTTCGGAATGATTGTATTTTTGCTTATATACGCTGTTCTCAGGTATGTAAATTCGAAAAATCTGCCGCATATTTTTTTCATGCTTTTAAGAGCTTCAAGCGCCGGAGTAATAGGAGTTATGCTGGGAGCGTTTTATCTTTCCATGGCTGTCGGCGGAGTCAGCGGAAATTCGAGGCTTTCAAATATTCTTACAGGATATACTCTTCTCGTTTATCCCGATGCGAAGATGTATTTTGATATCTTAAAGAGCATGGTAATGACTCCGGATATCATAGGCAGGGGAACTCTCTTTTTTACGGATACCGTCAAAAATTCTTCACTTGCATTCTATCTTCCGATGTTCGGCATAGCGGGAATGGCGGCGTATTTTGCTATGATGAAAGGAAAGAAGAGCTGGCAAAGGAGGATTTTGATCGCCTCGCTTATTATTGCTGTAATTCCGGCGTTTAATGCGATGTTTTCCCTGCTGAATTTCCAGTATTATGCCAGATGGTTTTTTATGCCCATATTATTTTGTTCTTTGGCAACAAGTCTTGCGATAAGAAATTCCAAGCCGAGGGATCTTAAATTCGGAGTCCTGATTCAAGCTCTTTGTTTTGCCTTTATGCTCCTGGTGTATTTTCTACCGTCCAAAAACAGCGAGGGCAAAATTGTTATGTTCAATATGTCCGAAAACAGGGAGTTTTTTATTGCGGACTCGATCGTAACGGCGATTTTTACCTTTCTTCTTATATGCTCCGTATTTTTGGCGGCAAAAAAAATCAACAAGTTAAGGCTGCTGTATTTATTTACAATAGCGGCTTCGATCATTTTTACCATGAATGTCGCTCTTAAGGGAAAAAGTCTTATAAGCGATTACGGAATGGATATGTGGAAAAAGCAGATGCTTGACACAAAACCCGGGCTTCCTGTGGGTGAAAGCTTTTACAGAATAGAAACCGACGACTCTTCAACCAATTACGATATGGTATGGGGTTATCCCGGCATACACTGCTTTCTTTCCACCGTACCTTCGCAGATTTTTGATTTTTACAAAGGAACTTCCGACATATCAAGAGGTGTGGAGTCTCAGATGCCCTTAAGCCGTGACGGAATAAGAGCCTTGCTGTCCGCAAAATATTATGTCTGGAATTCCGACATAGATAAGGAGGGCGATTTCGGCAAGGGTGAGGGTATATACGGCTATGATGAAATAGCCTTTGAAGGTAACGGATTGACGGTATTTGAGAATAAAAATTATATACCTCAGGGCTGTACCTTTGATTATTACATAAAGGAGTCGAGCTTTGACGCTTCAAATAAGACAGGCAATGACAGAGTGCTCGTCAAAGCGATTATTTTATCTGATGAGGATGCCCAAAAATACGGACATTTGATGGAAGAGCTTGATGACGGGGAAATAGCCGACATAATTGATGATGAAGTCTTTGACGAATTATGTGAGGACAGAAAGATGACCGCCTGCTCCTCTTTTATAGAAACAAAAAGCGGATTTAAAGCTGTAACGTCCGAGCTTAAAAAAGAAAGCCTGGTATTTTTTTCCGTTCCCAATGTCGATGATTTCAATGTGAGAGTGGACGGCAGGGCTGTCGATACAATAAACGCCTACTACGGTCTTATGGCTGTAAATGTACCGGCAGGGGTGCATGAAATAGAAGCAAAATATTTCCCCAAAAATCTTGTCCCCTCCGCCTGTGCGTCATCAGCCGCTTTTTTGATCACTTGCATATATGGAGGACTGTGCTTTAGAAAAAGGAGTAAGGCTGATAGAGATTTAGACGGCGGGACTTTCCCGGACAAAGGATCAGAGGATTTATAATCTACACAATATCTTGTTATAAACATTGACTCCTCTACTAATTCTGCTATAATCATTCCTGTGTACGGGGGTGCACGGAATATACTTCGGAGGGGTTTATGACATTTAAAAAGGTTATCAAAAGGATCGGTGAACAAGCTTCATTTGATGTGAAAAAAATTGAAAATGCCGTTGCCAAGGCTTTTATGGCTACTGCTGAAATAGAGACAAGAGATGTTTCCACGATGTCCAGAGCAATAGCTCTAATAGTGGAGACCTCGCTGAGAGAATCCGGATTTACTGTTCCTACGGTCGAGCAGATTCAGGATGCGGTCGAGCTTGCTCTTATGAGATGCGGCTATCAGTCCACGGCTAAGGCGTATATTCTTTATCGTTCGGAACACCAAAAGGTCAGAGACTCCAAAAATACTCTCCTTGATTACAAAGAGCTTGTAAACAGTTATATAAATTCAGTTGAAGATTGGAAAAAGTCCGAAGCTTCGGCTGCTCCTCTAAGTGTAGGCGGATTGATTTTATCCAACTCCGCCGCCATTACGGCAAACTACTGGCTGAGCGAGGTTTACGGCAAAGAGGTTTCTTCCGCCCATAAGGAGGGTGAGCTTCACATACACGATCTGTCCATGCTTACGGCATACAGCTCCAACTGGTCTTTGAGAAAGCTGATACTTGAAGGAATACCGTCAGCAGCCGGAGGGGTTTCATCTTCCAGAGCCCGCCATTTAAGCACTATAATGGGACAGATGGTTAATTTTCTCGGAATAATGCAGAATGAATGGGCATCAAAGCAGTCGTTCGCATCCTTCGATACCTTCCTTGCTCCGTTCGTAAAGGAAGAGAAGCTTGATAAAAATCAGGTAAAGCAGCATATACAAAGCTTTGTATACAGCATCAACATGCCGTCAAGATGGGGAACAAGACCGCCCGTTACCGCCGTTTACTTTGACGGATCGGTTCCTGACGAATTGGCTGATCAAAGAGCATACGGCTGCGGAAGAGAGCTGGAATTCACATATGCCGACTGTAAAGAGGAAATGGCTGTCATAAAAGCGGCTTTCATAGATGTTATGAGAGAAGGTGACAGCGAAGGAAGGGCATTCAAATACCCTCTGTCCAATCTGAGGGAGCTCGCTGATATATATGACGATGCCGCCGATATAATATCGGAGTTCAGATCGCCGCACGGCTCAATAGGAATTGTCAGTATAAATATGCCCAGACTTGCATATCTTTCATCAGATAAAGAGGAATTTTATTCAAGACTGGAAAAGCTGCTTGATATTGCGGTGAGTTCTTTGAACGCCAAGAGGAAAAGTCTTGAAGTGTTTTTGAGCGAGGGTCTTTATCCTTATACCTTAAATTATATAAGCGGCTTCGGAAATTATACCTCTACCATAGGTATTTGCGGTCTGACCGAGGCTGTAAGAAATGCCGACTTTATATACGGCGGTATTTCTTCTCAGAGAGGAAAAGAATTTGCAGCGGAGCTTGTGGATTTTTTGAATAAAAAAACGGAAGCATACAGCGAACGCTTTGAAGGCTTATACAGATTTGACTTTAATACTCCCATGTCCGCAAACAGGCGCTTTGCTTTGCGCGACATTGAGGAATTTCCCGAGCTGGAGCTTCCTCAAAAGAAAGATGAAGGCTATGCCTATACCGGAGGCGGCTTAAATGTAAGTGCTTCCGCAGCCGTAGTGCTTGAAGGAGCTTCGGAATATTACGGCGAAGAATATGATGATAAAGATATTGAATACGGAACGGCAAATGAGATCATGAAGGATACTCTGGCGGACAGAATACTTAAATCCGGAGGCATGATAGGCAATCTGTACAATGTCACCAGATTTAAGAAAAATGACGGAGCATATGAAGCCGCAGAGGTTATGGATAAAAGAAAATCCGAGACCGTACCGAATATAGGCGGCAGAAGAACTTCGGTATTCAATTTCGCTTCATTTGACGATTTCGATCAGGACGGTGATCAGCTCAGCTTCGGAATGGCGGAAGACTTGACTTATTCGGCTGAGGATGATAAGATATAGAATGTTAAAATTGAGTGGGCTTTTTTAGCCCACTTTTTCTATGGCAATCTTTAAGAGGAACAGATCTTGAAAAAAAGAGAAATTGAAAGCAGAACCGAAGAGCTTCTAAAGCCGATAGCAAAAGAAAACCGTGTAATGATCTATGATGTCGAATATGTCAAGGAAGCCGGAGAATACTACCTCAGGATTTTTTTGGACAAAGAGGGCGGAGTCGATATAAACGACTGTGTTGCGGTCAACAGAGCCCTTTCTGATGCTCTTGATGTCGAGGAGTATATTGATGACCAATATACTCTTGAGGTTTCCTCAAAAGGGCTTGGCAGAAAGCTTACAAAAGACAGGCATTTGGAGCATGAGATTGGAAACAGCATTGATGTAAAGCTGTATGCGGCTGTTGACGATCAAAAGGTTTTTACCGGTAAGCTTGTATCGTTTGACAAAGAAAACATTGTCATAGATATAGGCGGAGAAAAAAGAGCCTTTAACAGAAAGGATATTTCAGGAACAAAGCTTACTCTGGATATATAATTTAAGTTGTTGATTGAACCGCCCGGAAACGCCATAAACATAAATCAGATATAAATATCATTCGGTACAAGTAAAAGGAGGATAGAAACGTCACAATGAGCAGAGAAATGATGGACGCACTTGATATGCTGGAGAAAGAAAAAAATATTAGTAAGGACAGCCTTTTTGAGGCAATTGAAAATTCGCTCCTTACCGCATGCAGAAATCACTTCGGCAAATCTGAAAATATACGTGTTGAGATAGATCGCAGCAGCTGTGATTTTCATCTTTATGCCGACAAGCTTGTGGTAAGCGATGAAGAAAATATATATGATGATCTCGCAATGATACATTATTCCGATGCGGTTCTTGCGGATACAACGGCAAGTCTCGGGGAAACGATTTCCATTGAACTCGATTCAAAGGAATTTTCAAGAATAGCCACGCAGAGTGCCAAAAATGTCATCCTCCAAAAGATAAGAGAAGAGGAAAGAGGCGCCGTATATAAGGAGTATCATGACAAGATTCACACGGTAGTTACCGGTGTGGTACAGCGTTTTTCGGGACATAATATAAGCATCAATTTAGGCCGTACCGACGCTACCTTAAGTGAAAAAGAGCAGGTTCGCATACTTAATTCCAAGAATGAGATTGTCGGAAGATCGCATTATCGCATTCAGGATCGTCTTAAGGTTTATGTACTTGAGGTCAAGGATACAAATAAAGGCCCCCGCATTATGGTAAGCCGTACCCATCACGATCTTGTAAAATGCCTTTTTGAACAGGAAGTAACCGAAATCAGAGAGGGCGTTGTAGAGATTAAAGCCATTGCAAGAGAAGCCGGAAGCAGAACAAAAATAGCCGTGCAGTCATCCAATCCCAATGTGGATCCGGTAGGAGCCTGCGTAGGTGTAAACGGAAGCCGTGTCAATCTCATTGTTGACGAGCTGGCAAATGACCGAGTTACGATGTTGGATGAAAAGAAGGGCGATAAGGGACGCGAGGTCAGAAGCACGGAAAAGATAGATGTTATTTTATGGGATGAAAATCCGGGAAATCTTATACAGAATGCTCTTTCTCCCTCCAAGATTGTGGCGGTTTTTGCCGATCCCGAAGAAAAAACGGCAAAGGTCGTCGTTCCCGATGAACAGCTTTCGCTTGCCATAGGCAAGGAGGGTCAGAACGCAAGGCTTGCCGCAAGACTTACAGGATATAAGATAGATATCAAGTCGGAAAGTCAGGCAAAGGATGCTCCGGGCTTCCGATATGAAGATTATATAGATGACGACGAATATGAAGAATATTATGAGGACGAAGAGGAAGTTTCCCTGTATGATGAGAACGGTAATTATATAGGCGATGACTTTGAAGAAGAAATATCGGATATAGAGGAATAAATATTGTGAAGAGATCTCCCAAGAGACGCTGCGTCGGCTGCATGCTGAGCTTCGATAAGGGAACCTTAATAAGAATAGCCGCAAAGCATGACTGCCGTCAGGTCATAGACTTAAAGCACAGGGAGGACGGCAGAGGCACATATATTTGTAAAAGTATTGACTGTTTAAATAAAGCAGTGAAGAGAAAATCATTCGAAAGAATTTTTAAACGTGCTGTGGATAAGGATTTTTATTACGAACTGGAAAGAGAAATTTTGAAGCATGAACCTTGCAGACTCACATAAAAACGATATATACAGGTTCTTGGGTCTCATACAAAAAGCGGGAAAGCTTGCGTCGGGAGATGAAACGGTATTTAATACTATTACGGCGTTTGAAGCGCGGCTTGTAATAATAGCCGAAGACGCTTCGGAACTTACAAGAAAGAAATTCAGTGATAAAACAAGCTTTTACGAGGTGGAAAAAGTTTTTTTCGGAGAGAAGGAGCTGCTCGGAAGAGCGATAGGCAAGAAGACCAGAGCCGTACTTGCCGTCAAGGATGAGGGCTTTGCAAAAGCTCTGAAAAAGAAATTGGAACTGCTTTAATGTTACGTTGATTTATATTTAAGTTAAGAGGAGGAAGTATCCGGGAATGGCAAAAATAAAAGTTTCCGCACTGGCAGAAGAACTGGGACGTGAGTCCAAGGAGGTGTTAACCTTCTTTAAGAGTATTGGGGTTGAGTCGGCTAAGATAGCTACAAGTTCCGTAGAAGAAGCCGATGCTCTCAAAGCCAGAGAGTACTTTAAAGGTGCGGAAAGTAAAAAAGAAAATAAAACTACCGAAAAGGTAAATACGCCAAATGAAGCTGCCGTGCCGGATACTGCTACCGCTAATGCACAGCAGCCTGTAAAGAAAAAGAAAAAGATAATATTCGTGTCCAATCCGAATAATTCTAAAATATCGGGATCAAAATCACAGGCTCAGCCGGGAAAAGGCTCAAAGCCGGGAAAAGGCTCAAAGCCGGGTGACGGCAGACTAAAAAGCGGTGCAAGAGGCGGCTTTACAAGATCCCAGAACGCTTATCATCCTATAAAGCCGCTTACAGCCCCGACCCAGCCGGAAAGCTATCAGAACGACAATCTTAAGAACAGCCAAAAGCAGGCTCCTCAAAAGATTACCGATAAGATTGAGGAAAAAACGGCGGCAGTCGAAGAAACAAGAGTCCTGACAAAGGAAACCGTCACGGAAAAAAGCGTCGAAACGGCTAAGTCTGAAACAAATAAGGGTGAAGCAAAGAAGAGCGAAGTAAAGCAGACGTCTGCACATGAAGCGGCTTCCGTTAAGGATTCACAAGGTCACAAAAAGCAGAATAAAAAAGAAGCTCCTTCGGATAAGGGAGCAAAGAACGCTTCTCCGAAAGAGGAGAATAACAGAGGCGAAAAATCCGGAAAGAGCGGCAAGTTCAATAAGTCAAATGCTTCAAACGGAAAGTCGTTCGGAGACGGAGGAAGCCGAGAGAGAGCGGAAAATGAAAA
Source organism: uncultured Lachnospiraceae bacterium (assembly GCA_963553525.1). Taxonomy (GTDB): domain Bacteria; phylum Bacillota; class Clostridia; order Lachnospirales; family Lachnospiraceae; genus Butyrivibrio. The sequence goes on from CAUVOD010000003.1 coordinate 27,599, forward strand.
GCGCAGACAGGCGGAGGAAAAGGAAAGGCGTAACAAGAATTTTAAAAATTACGAAGAGGATACTCCGATTACCAGAGCAAAGCGCGTAGGTAAATTCAATAAGCCTGAGATCAAGGTTGAAGAAAAAGAAGAAGAGAAGATCAAGGTTATTTCGGTTCCCGACAGCATAACCATAGGCGATCTTGCCTCAAAGATGCGAATTCAGGCGGCTCCTATTATCAAAAAGCTTTTCCTTGAAGGAAAAATTGTTACGGTTAACTCCGAGCTTACATACGAGGAGGCGGAAAATATCGCCATAGAGTATGAAATCATATGTGAAAAGGAAATACCTGTAGATGTCATAGAGGAGCTTCTTAAAGAGGATGAAGACGATCCGTCAACCCTTACGAAGCGTCCGCCCGTAGTAGTGGTCATGGGACATGTCGATCACGGTAAAACATCTCTTCTCGATAAGATCAGGCAAAGTAATGTGCTGGGACGTGAAGCGGGGGGCATTACGCAGAGGATAGGAGCATACAGCGTAAAGATCAACGGACAGTCCATAACCTTCCTGGATACGCCGGGACACGAAGCATTTACCGCCATGCGTATGAGAGGAGCCAACTCGACCGACATTGCAATTCTGGTTGTGGCGGCAGACGACGGCGTAATGCCGCAGACAATAGAGGCTATCAACCATGCAAAAGCCGCAGGGGTTGAAATCATAGTGGCGGTCAACAAAATAGATAAGCCGGAAGCCAACATAGAGAGAGTAAAGCAGGAGCTTACCGAATATGAGCTTATATCTACGGATTGGGGCGGCTCTACCGAATTTGTTCCCGTATCCGCCAAAATGGGCGAAGGTATAGATACGCTTCTTGAGACGATTATCCTTACAGCCGATATACTGGAGCTTAAAGCAAATCCGAACCGTGAGGCGAGAGCGCTTGTTCTTGAAGCCAAGCTTGATAAGGGAAGAGGACCGGTTGCAAACGTGCTTATACAAAAGGGAACTCTTCATGTAGGAGATTTCATTTCGGCAGGATCTGCAAGCGGCAAGGTTCGTGCCATGATGGATGACAACGGAAAGAGGATCAATAAAGCTCTTCCTTCTCAGCCGGTTGAAATTCTGGGACTTAATGATGTGCCGAGCGCAGGTGAAATTCTTGTAGGTCATAAGAGTGATAAGGAAGCCAAGCAGTATGCAAACACATATATGCAGCAGCATAAAAAAGACCTTATCGACGAAACCAAGGCTAAAATGTCGCTTGACGATCTTTATATGCGTATTGAGGAAGGTAAGCTGAAGGAGCTTAATGTTATTATAAAAGCCGATGTTCAGGGAAGTGTTGAAGCTCTCAAGAGCAGTCTCCTCAAGCTTTCGGGAGAAGAGGTTGTGGTACGTGTAATTCATTCAGGAGTAGGTGCCATAAATGAATCCGACGTTACGCTTGCCTCGACATCAAGCGCCATAATAATAGGTTTTGACGTAAAGCCGGACGCACAGGCGAAGAGCCTTGCGGATACCGAAGGCGTTGAGCTGAAGCTTTATAATGTTATTTACCAGGCGATAGACGAGGTTGAAGCTGCCATGAAGGGTATGCTTGCGCCCATATATGAGGAGCGTATAACCGGACATGTGGAAATTCGACAGATATTCAAAGCCAGCGCCATAGGAAATATTGCGGGTTCATATGTGACCGACGGCGTGGTCAGAAAAGGAAGCAAGGTACGCATAAGCAGAGGAAAGGATCTTATATTTGAAGGTGATCTCAAGTCTCTTAAACGTTTCAAGGACGATATAAAGGAGGTCAAGGAAGGATATGAGTGCGGTCTTGTATTTGACGGCTTTGATCAGATGAGTGTCGGAGATACCGTTGAAGTATACGAAATGGTAGAGGTACCTAGGAGTTGAGAAAAAACAGTATCAAAAATAACAGAATAAATTCGGAAATGCGTAAGGTTCTTACGGAAGCGATACGGGAATCCAAGGATCCCCGTATTTCTGCCATGACCTCCGTTACTGAAGCGATAGTTGCACCCGATCTTAAAACCTGTAAGGTATATATCAGCGTTTTCGGAACCGATGAAGAGCTGGAAAAGACCATGGAGGGCTTAAACAGCGCATCGGGCTTTTTAAGGAGAGAAATTGCCAGGGTGATGAATATGAGATATACTCCCGCCCTTACGTTTATAGCCGACAGATCCGCCGAATATGCGGTTGACATCAGTGCCAAGATAGAAGAGGTGATGGAAAGAGACCGCATAGCGAGCGAGGGGCGTGACGACTCCGAAGACGAGGGAAAGTATAAAACGGATTAAAAAATGGAATTTGAATTCAGTATAGATAAGTTTTTTAAAGAGCACGGGGATATAAAAACTGTCGGAATTGCGGGACATCTTTCTCCGGACGGAGACAGTATAGGCTCATGCTTAGGCTTGTATCTTTATTTAAAGAAAAATTATCCGGGATTGAAGCTTGATATTTTTGCGGAATCCGTGCCGGAGGAACTTAAGCTTATAAAAGACTCGTCCGAGGTCAATACACAGTTCGCCTCGGAAGTTGACGTGTATGATGCTTTCTTTATTTTGGATACAGAAAAAGAAAGAAGCGGCGGGGCGGAAGAATTTTTTGACAAGGCGAAGCTGTCCGTAAACATAGATCATCACATTTCCAATACGGGAAGCGGAATGATAAATATATTGGATCCTAAGGCTTCAAGCGCCTGTGAAATCGTAGCTTCCGTTTTGGATACGGAAAAGATGGATATCGAAGTCGCAAAGGCTTTGTATATAGGAATGGTTACGGATACCGGCATTTTTCATTATTCCAATACGTCGCCGAAGACAATGAGAATTGCCGCCTCATTGATGGAGTTCGGTTTTGACCACAGCAGCATTATTGAGCATGTAGAGCTTGAAAAAAGCTTTTCTCAAAACAGAGGACTGGGAGAAGCGTTGGCTGCGGCAAGACTTGAGCTTGGCGGGAAGCTCGTGATTTCGAGTATGAGTTATGAAGAAATATTGAATAAGGGGCTTTCTTCGGACGATTTCGGAGGAGCGGTTTCACAGATGAATCTGACAATAGGAGCGGAATGCTCGATTTTTATAAAGGGCACTAAGGACAAAAAGGTAAAGATAAGCCTAAGATCAAAGGAAAAGGTTAATGTTGCGGAGGCTGCAAAGGCTCTTGGAGGCGGCGGACATATGAGAGCAGCCGGAATTATAACCGACAGGCCTATTGACGAAGTAATAGATATTCTTACGAAAAAAGTCAGGGAGCAATTGGAAAGCTGCTAATGTACAACGGACTTATAAATGTATATAAGGAAGCCGGCTGGACATCGAACGATGTTGTATCGAAGCTCAGGGGCATACTCGGACAGAAAAAGATAGGACATACAGGCACTCTCGACCCTGACGCCGAGGGTGTTCTTGTTGTTTGTGCAGGAAACGGGACAAAACTTGTAGAAACTCTTATTGATCATGATAAAGAATATATAGCAGTCTGCAGACTGGGTGTAGTTACGGATACTCAGGATATGAGCGGAAAGCTTCTGGAAGAAAATGATATAAAAATAACAAGTGATGAGGAAGTGTCCGTTTCAGAAAAAAACGACTGTATAAAAATTTCCGTATCGGATATAAAAAAAGCGGTAAAGCGCTTTAAGGGAGATTATGATCAAATACCTCCGATGTTTTCGGCTTTAAAATCGGGTGGAAGGAAGCTGTATGAGCTTGCAAGAGAGGGCAGGGAAATAGAGAGAAGCCCCAGGCGTGTGCATATTCATTCAATTTCAATACTTGATACGTCTCTTCTTAAAACGGAGCATATTTTTACAATGGAGGTAAGGTGCTCCAAGGGTACATATATCAGAACCCTGTGTCATGATATAGGAGAGGCTTTAGGCTGCGGTGCAGCAATGGAACACCTCACCAGAACGTCGGTCGGAAGCTTTAGAATAGAGGATGCAAAAAGGATTTCGGATATACAGACCTTGAAGGATGAGAACGGGCTTAAAGATTTTATGCTGCCTGTTGACGAGGTGTTTAGGGATCTCGACAGAATAATAGTTTCAAACGAGGCTCTGAAATTTTTAAAAAACGGAAATCCGCTTAAGGCTTCGCAGCTTATATCAGAAGCTCCCTCAAACGAGCAGGATGCTTTAACTGATGACGAGTTGTATTCCGACGGACTTCGCCTTAGGGTATATGATGAGGACGGCGTTTTTTACGGAATATACAAGTATGACGCCCGAAAAGAAGCCTTTGTAAACGATATTTTTTTATATAGGAATGAAGCATAAAATTCTACGGACTTATAAAAATCATGAAAATAATTTCTGAAACTACAAATATACAACTTGAAAATGACAGCGCAATTGCAATCGGAAAATTTGACGGTCTGCATTTGGGTCATAGAAAGCTTTTATCGGAATTAAAAACCAGGGCAAATACAGGCGGGAGAGATTTGGATACCGTGGTGTTTACCTTTGAGCCTTCAGCTGCGGTATTTTTCGGTAAGGGTGATATAAAGGAATTATCAACAAAATGTGAAAAGCATAAGCTTTTTGAAGATATGGGAATAGATATTCTGATAGAATATCCGCTTAATAATGAAACCGCACATATAGAAGCGGAGGATTTTATCAAAGAGGTTTTGGCTAAGCAGCTCAGGTGCAAAATGATCTGCGCCGGAGAGGATCTTTCCTTCGGTTATATGGGCAAGGGGGATTTTGCGCTTATGGACTCGCTCAAATCCGAATACGGCTACGAAACCTGTGTAATAGACAAGGCGCTGTATCTTGATGAGGAAATCAGCTCTACAAGAATCAGGACTGCCGTCGCAAACGGAGAAATGGGAAAGGTTTGCGATATGCTGGGCGCTCCTTACAGTATAGAAGGGGAGATTTTGGAGGGCAGACATATAGGAAGAACCATAGGCTTTCCCACAATTAACATATGCGCGGAAAAAGAAAAGCTCATGCCGCCGTTCGGGGTGTATAAATCGAGGGTAATACTCGGGGTAAAAAGAGACTGTGACGACAAGCTTTGCACGCATACAAGCTCGGAGCTTGAGGTATATAGGGGAATTACCAATATAGGGGTCAACCCTACGGTTGCGGACGGAAATGCAGTATCCATAGAAACTCACATATACGATTTTAAAGCCGATCTGTACGGAAAATACGTAAAGGTGGAGCTTCTTGATTTTAAGAGACCCGAGCGTAAGTTTTCAGGGATTTCCGAGCTTAAAGAACAGATCGCAAGGGATATAGAGGATTGCAGATAGAATAATAAACGCATCGGCTATATAGACTGTTTATTACTTTGCGGCTTTCGAAGAATAACCGCTTCGGAGGCTGCATTTTTTGTGCTGATAAAATGAGACGAAGTCCGGACCGGACAGATACCTCGATAACGATAGTCGGTTGGCGTCGTATAAAGTTTAATATTTATTTAGCTGAGGTTAATTGTTGCAAATACAACAATATGTTAATATTTAAAGTAAGTTAGTAATATATAATTTATATTTTAAGTCCTATTTTATAAGGAGACCGTCAGAATGGCAGAAAAAATTTTAGATCTTTCTAAAACAGTTTATGAGCTTTGTGAAGAATATCCCGAGGTTCCGGAAATCATGTCAACCGTGGGTTTTGCAGAAATGAAAAATCCCGTTGCGAGGAATTCGGCGGGACGGGTAACCACGATACCTATGGGTTCTAAAATAAAGGATGTTCCTTTGGAAAAAATTATAGCCGCATTTAAAGAGAACGGCTTTTCAATAAAAGATGAGGAAAATTATATTGAGAAAACGGAAGTTTCAGATAAGGAAAAAAGAAAAGAGCTTCTTCACAGCTATATAAAAAGACTCAGCGACGGTGAGGATATTGAAAGAGTAAGGGCTGATTTTACTGCAAGCTTTAAAGACGTGGATGCAACGGAGATAGCGGAAGCCGAGCAGGCGCTTATTGAAGGAGGCGTTTCGTATAAGGAAGTTGCAAAGGTTTGTGATATACACTCGGCGCTTTTTCACGGAGCCATGGCTACGGAGCAAAGTAGTGAACACGTACATGATCACGGACATGAACATGGGGACTGTGGCTGTGGACATGACGAAGCGGGAGAAAGCGGTCACGATCACGGTAATGACGGCGGTTTGGAAAAATCTTCCGAACCGTACAAAAGAGTCGGCAGCAGCGTTAAGAATGCTGCGGCAAATAAATGTAATGAGCTTATTGCAACTTCCAATCATCCGCTGAATGTGCTTACTCGTGAAAATGAATTGATAGCAAAGGAACTTGCAAAGGCAAGAGAAATTTTTTCAAACGATAAAATAATAAGCGATGACGAAGCCTTTAACGAAGCCTTTGAGGAAGCGGGCATATTGCGTACCATTTCGCTGCATTACAAAAAGAAGGGCGATCTTATTTATCCGCTGCTTAATACAAAGTACGGCATAGTCGGACCGTCTCAGGTAATGTGGACTGTTGATGATGAAATCAGAGATGAGTTTACAAGGCTCAGCAAGCCTGTTCTTGATCGCAGAAAGTGGAAAGAGGCTATGGAGGCGAATATAACTCGAGCCGATGAAATGATATTTAAGGAAACGAATATTCTTTTCCCTATTTGTGCACAGAATTTCACAAAAGAGGACTGGCTCAGATTTTCAAACGATATGCTGGAATATAAGCCGGCTTTCATTGAGGAAATACCGCTTTGGGACGAGGCTGCAAGCTTCAATATCGAATTGGACAGAAACACTTCGGGAAGCGAAGAGATTGTCTTCGGGATGGGACATCTTTCACACTATCAGCTTGAAAATATGTTGAATACGATACCTATGGAGCTTACCTTTGTCGATGCCGAGGATATAAACCGCTACTACAATGACAACGGAGAAGAAAAGCAGTTCAAGCGTCCGACCGCTTCGCTTGACAGAAGTGTTTATACCTGTCATCCGCCCCAGATAGAGCCTATTGTAAGAGGTATTATAGACGATTTCAGAACCGGAAAGAGAGATGTTGTGGATATGTATCACAATATGCGGGGAGTTCCCATGCAGGTTGAATATAGAGCCGTCAGAGACAAGGAAGGAAAGTTTGTGGGTACTTTGGAACTGGTTCAGGATCTTAGGATGCTTAAAGAATATTTTTACAGGGAATTTAAAAAGGAGCAAAGTAAAGAAGAGTAAAAACCTGAAAATAAATGCCGCTTCCGTATCGATCGTAATGTTCATAATCAATCGTATAAGAAAATCAGCTCGAACCGTAAGGCTCGAGCCGATTTTTCTGTATATGTGAAATTATTCGTTTTCAAGGTATGCCTGCATTCGCATCTTAAAAACCGGACACATTTATAAAGCGGCATTTTATCAGAGCGACATTATCAGGCTTTTTCCTCATGGATGTTATGTTTTTCAGCATAACCCGTAAGTATAAGTGTAAGCGCTCCGTCACCGGTGACGTTGCAGGCTGTTCCGAATGAGTCCTGAAGAGCGAAAATTGTAAGCATAAGAGCCGTTCCATCTTCACCGAAGCCGAGAACTCCGATTATAAGTCCGAGTGAAGCCATAACGGTTCCGCCGGGAACTCCGGGAGCACCTATTGCGAATACTCCGAGCAGCAGACAGAAAAGTATCATCTTGGTGACGCTTGGAAATTCGCCGTAAAGCATTTTGGAAACCGCCATGACAAAGAACGTTTCCGTCATTACCGATCCGCAAAGGTGAATGTTGGCAAAGAGAGGGATACCGAAATTAACGAGATCTCCTCTAAGTGTGGGCTCCGACTTTTTTGCACATTGAAGCGCAACGGAAAGAGTAGCCGCCGACGACATTGTTCCTACTGCGGTCATGTATGCCGGTCCGTAATGCTTTAATATATTGAGACCGTTTTTTCCCGAGTATACGCTTGAAATGCCGTAAAGAAGGGCAAGCCAGATATAGTGTCCCGCCATAACCATGACGATGATTATAAGGAATATAGGCAGCTGCTTCGTTAAGCTTCCCTCGTATGCAAGCGTGCAGAATGTGCAGCCGATAAGTATGGGAAGAACGGGGATAAGGAAGACCGTTACAATCGAAAGAACCACATGTTGGAATTCATCGAGAATATTTTTTATAGTTACGGAATTATTCCATACAGCCGCAAGACCTACCGTTACGGAAAAGAACAGGGCGGTTATAACGGACATTATGGGAGGAATGTTAAGCTGGAACGTAAGCTCCGGCAGCTCTAAAAGTCCTTCAACTGCGGGATCTATATTAAGATGAGGAAGGATTAAAAAACCGTTTATTGTCGAAAAGAATGCGGCTCCGATCGACGATATATATGCGATCACAAGCGCCACTCCGAGCATCCTCGACGCATTGCTTCCCAGCTTGGTTATTGAAGGAGCGATAAATCCTATAACGATCAGCGGAACACAGAAGCCGATGAACTGACTTACAATATATTTTGCAGTTACCACAACATGCAGAATACCGATTACGGTCGGCGTTTCCCCCAAGCCGTTAAGAATCAGTCCCAATATCGTACCTACGAGAAGCGCACATGCAAGTTTGAATGGCAGACTACCGAAAAAACCCTTTTTTTCATCCATGAGATTACCTCCTATCGTACCGTTTGTTTATGGTTGTGCATGTAATCGGCTTTCGCTGTCCTCCTTTTGCATTGCCGATTATTTTGTGCGGTTGTAACTGCTGATTGCATTTTTTATATTTTCAAGCCCTTTGATAACAGTAGCTTTGGGCATCGCCAGATTAAGCCTTATATACCCGTCGGCATTTCCGACGAACAGATCGTTTCCGCCCTCCAAAAGGACTTTGGCATTATTTGCAAAGAAATCGGGTATATTGTCGATTCCCGGAAGAAGATGCCCGATTTTAACCCATGCAAGATATGTGGCGTCCGGAATCCGGAAGCTGACGTCGGGAAGATTTTTATCAAAAAAATCTTTTACCGTTTTGTAGTTCTCATCCAGATACGCTTTCAGCTCACAAAGCCAATCATCGCCTTTTAAATATGCGGCGGTATGAGCCGCAAGAGCAATAGGATTTATAAAACCGACGTTTTTATCTCTTCCTTTAAACTCGTCCCTAAGGGTCTTATCTCTTATTATGATATTGGAAAACTGCAGCCCCGCCATATTAAAGGTCTTGCTTGCAGACATACAGGTTATAAGCTTTTTGTAGTCGGGCATTATTTTGGCAAGCGGTGTATGCTTTTTTCCGCTGCGAAGAAGATCGCAGTGTATTTCATCCGAAATAACCCACAGGTTATATTTCTTTACAATCTCCGCAACCTTTGAGAGTTCATCATCAGTCCAGAGGTTTCCCGAAGGATTATGAGGATTGCACCATATTAGCAGTTTTGCCGAGATATCTGCAAGCTTATTTTCAAGATCTTCAAAATTTATGCTGAAATTCCCGTCTTCGGAGATGATCATATCGGAACATTCATATCTGATATTGCTGTATTCCGCGGCATGTTGGAAAAAGCTGTAAGCGGGAGTCAGCATTACAACCTTTTCATTAGGAGCGCAGAGTATTTCAACCAGCTGATAAAGCGCCGGAATAACCCCGCTTGAAAAAGTCAGTTCATCCTGCCCGCAATGCCAGCCGTACTTTTTTTCGCACCAGTCGGAAAATGCGTTGTAATAGCTGTTTCCGCTTATTACGGTATATCCGTATATTTTGCGGTCAACTCTTTCAATGATCGCTTCTCTTATTTCGGGAGCAACTGCAAATTCCATATCCGCTATCCACATGCGAACAAATTCGCTGTCGGGAAAGGGAAATTTCTTTTCCGGTCCCGCATGAAATATATATCCGCGAAAACCGTCAGTATTTATAGAGTAGGTGCCTGTTCGGTCAATTATCTCGTCAAAGTTATATTTGCCCATATAAGACTCGCTTTCTATTGAAAATGTACGAAAATCGTAGTAATTACATTTATAGTATAAAAATAGAGTTCAATCAAGATGATAAAGGAAGCTTCCGTATAATATGTAAAATTTTATTTTTCCGTTATTCAAAAGGCATAAATATCATTTACATAAATATGATTAGATGATATCATACGAGAGTTGTTTATATTACCTATACGATGTTTGTGGATTAACCCCTACATCAGTATCAGGCGAAAGAAAGGAAAATCAAATGATAAATCAGGAAAAGAAAACGGAGATTATTAAGCAGTACGCACGAAAGGAAGGCGATACGGGTTCCGCCGAGGTTCAGGTAGCGGTACTTACCGCACGCATCAAGGAGCTTAACGAACATCTTCACAACCATCCCAAGGATCACCATTCGAGAAGAGGACTTCTTAAAATGGTAGGTCACCGCAGATCGCTTCTTGCGTATCTTAAGAATAAGGATATTGAAGCCTACCGTAAGCTTATAGCTTCACTCGGTCTCAGAAAATAATCTTGTGTTATTCAAAACGAACGGACAAAATAAAAGTCCGTTCGTTTCTGTATGTTTGATACTTACATTTCATCAGGAAGGCTTATAATTAAGCCGTAAAGATTTGAAAAGTAAATATATTACTATCAATTGCGAAGCATAAGTATGTTTCGTATGTCGCAACCCGAAAATGAAGTTTCGGGAGGAACGGTAAGGTGAATTTTTATGAGTAAGATTTATACTATGGAGCTTGCGGGCAGAACACTGAAGGTGGAGATAGGAAAAGTCGGCAAGCAGGCAAACGGCTGTGCTTTCATGCAGTACGGAGATACTACGGTAATATGTACCGCAACTGCTTCCAAAAAGCCTCGTGACGGAATTGATTTCTTTCCCCTGAGCGTGGAATATGAAGAGAAATTTTACGCCGTAGGCAAGTTTCCCGGGGGATTCAATAAACGTGAGGGTAAACCTTCCGAAAATGCGGTTCTCACAAGCCGTGTCATTGACAGACCCATGCGTCCGCTTTTCCCCAAGGATTATCACAACGATGTGTCGATTGACGACATCGTGCTCAGCGTGGATCCCGAGTGCAGACCCGAGCTTGTTGCAATGATAGGCTCGTCGATAGCCGTATCCATTTCGGATATTCCGTTTGACGGTCCGTGTGCAATGACCAATATAGGTATAAATGAAAACGGCGAATTTGTGATCAATCCGGGTCAGGAGCTTTGGATAAAGGGCGATATGAGACTCACAGTGGCTTCGGTAGGTCAGAAGGTTATCATGATCGAAGCCGGCTGTAATGAAATCCCGGAAGATAAGATGATTGAAGCCATTTATCTTGCTCATGAGACCAATCTCAAGGTTATAGAATTTATCAAGGGTATAGTTGCCGAGGTCGGAAAGCCCAAGCATGATTATGTTTCCTGCAATCCTCCTCAGGAGCTTGTTGACGAGATAAAGAGAATTGTTCCCGAGGCGGAGATGGAAGAGGCGGTTTTTGCCGATGATAAGGAAACAAGGGACAACAATATTGCCAAACTTACGGACAGGATAAATGAGGCGCTTGCTGAAAAGGAAGAGTGGCTTCCTCTAATTGACGATGCCGTATATCAGTATGAGAAAAAGACCGTTCGCAAGATGATTTTAAAGGATCATAAGAGACCCGACGGCAGAGCGATAGATCAGATAAGACCTCTTGCCGCTGAAATTGATACCATTCCCAGAGTACACGGCTCGGGTATGTTTACCCGCGGTCAGACTCAGATTTGCGATATCTGCACGCTCGCACCGCTTTCTGAAGCTCAGAAGGTGGACGGACTCAATGTGTTCGCACCAAACAAGCGTTATATTCATCAATACAATTTCCCTTCATACTCGGTAGGTGAGACTCGTATTTCCAGAGGACCCGGCAGAAGAGAAATAGGACACGGAGCCCTTGCTGAGACCGCACTTTTACCCGTGCTTCCGAGCGAGTCGGAGTTTCCGTATGCAATTCGCTGTGTTTCCGAGACCTTTGAATCCAACGGTTCGACATCTCAGGCTTCCGTCTGCGCATCCACACTTTCACTCATGGCTGCCGGAGTTCCCATAAAGAAGCATGTTGCGGGCATAAGCTGCGGTCTGGTAACGGGAGATAGCGATGACGATTATCTCGTACTGACCGATATTCAGGGACTTGAAGATTTCTTCGGAGACATGGACTTTAAGGTTGCGGGAACCAACGACGGTATTACCGCCATACAGATGGATATCAAGATACACGGTCTTACAAGACCGATTGTCGAGCAGGCGATAAGACAGTGCAAGCAGGCAAGAACATATATCATTGATGATATTCTCAAGCCCGCTATCGACAAGCCTCGTGCCGAGGTTTCGGAATTTGCGCCCAAGATTGAGTATATGCAGATAGATCCCGAGAAGATAGGAGATGTGGTCGGTCAGCGCGGAAAGACGATCAACGAGATTATTTCACGTACCGGAGTGTCCATAGACATTACCGATGACGGCAGTGTTTCAGTTGCGGGTCAGGATAAAGAAGGCATACGCAAGGCTATGGAAATGATCAAGATGATCGTGACCGAATTTGAAAAGGGACAGGTTTTGACCGGAAAGGTTGTAAGCATTAAAGAATTCGGCGCCTTCATTGAATTTGCGCCCGGAAAAGAAGGAATGGTTCACATTTCAAAGATGTCAAGAGACAGAATAGATCGTGTTGAAGATGTTCTGACTCTTGGAGATGCGGTTAAGGTTGTGTGCCTTGGAAAAGACAGAATGGGACGTATCTCATTCTCTCTTAAAGATGTAAATCAGTAACAAATCAAAGCTTTGACTGCGGGTCTGTGACGGCTTGCGGTCGCAAAAAAGGAAAACACCTCAGATGCTGACGAGGTGTTTTCCTTTTTCAATGTATAAAAAGAGCTTTGAGGGTTACAATATTTGATCAATGAGGAATTAAAGGATATGACAAACATAAAAGAAGAAATAAGCAGCAGGAGAACCTTTGCCATAATATCTCACCCCGATGCGGGTAAAACAACTCTTACGGAAAAATTTTTACTGTACGGAGGAGCTATCAACGAGGCGGGGAGCGTTAAGGGAAAGGCGACTTCAAAGCATGCGGTATCCGACTGGATGGAAATTGAAAAGCAGCGCGGAATTTCCGTAACCAGCTCCGTTCTCCAGTTCAGCTACGGTAATCATCATGTAAATATTCTGGATACACCGGGACACCAGGACTTTTCGGAGGATACATACAGAACACTTATGGCTGCGGACTCCGCGGTAATGGTTATCGATGCCTCAAAGGGCGTAGAGCCGCAGACAAAGAAGCTTTTTAAGGTATGTACGTTAAGGCATATACCGGTGTTTACCTTTATCAATAAGATGGACAGGGACGCTCTTGATACCTATGAGCTTATGGAGGATATTGAAAATAATCTCGGTATGGAAACCTGCCCCGTAAATTTGCCTGTCGGATCGGGAAAAGGCTTCAAGGGAGTTTTTGACAGGCGGAACAGACAGCTTGTAACATATTCCGATACCCTAAAGGGGACAAAAGAGGGAATAGAAAACCATATTGATTTTGACGATAGAGATAAGATGCTTGAGGTTGTCGGTGAAGAAAAATACAGAGAGCTTTGCGATACACTGGAAATGCTTGACGGCGCGGGGGCGGAATTTGACCTTGAGAGGATAAGAGCCGGTGAGCTTACTCCGGTCTTTTTCGGAAGTGCGCTTCAAAATTTCGGAGTTGAAATTTTTTTGAAGGCTTTTCTCGAGATGGCGACGGCTCCGGTAGGACGTATTTCTGAAGAAAAAATAATCGATCCCGTTTCCGAGCCGTTTTCAGCCTTCGTCTTTAAGATACAGGCTAACATGAATAAGGCGCACAGAGACAGAATCGCATTTATGAGAATATGCTCGGGAAGATATGATGCGGCAGAGGATGTGAAGCATGTGCAGTCGGGAAGGGTAATGAGACTTTCACAGCCGCAGCAGATCATGGCGGATGAAAGAAAGGTTCTTTCCGAGGCATATGCGGGAGATATAATAGGCGTATTCGATCCGGGTATTTTTTCAATAGGCGATACGCTTTGTGAAAAGACAAAAAACATCAGATATGAAGGGATACCGACATTCGCGCCCGAGCATTTTGCAAGGGTAAGGCAGATTGATACAATGAAGCGCAAGCAGTTTGTGAAGGGTATTACACAGATTGCACAGGAGGGAGCGATACAGATTTTTCAGGAACCCCTTACGGGTCTTGAGGAAATAATAGTCGGAGTGGTCGGAATACTTCAATTCGATGTATTAAAGTTCCGTTTGGAAAATGAATATAATGTGGAAATAAGACTGGAGCCGCTTCCGTATGAGCATATCAGATGGATAGATTCGGAGGTACAGCTTGACAGGCTCACCGGAACAAGCGATATGAAGAAGGTAACGGATCTTGACGGACGACCTCTTCTTCTTTTTGTAAACGAGTGGAGCATAGGAATGACGCTTGACAGGAATAAGGGGCTGGTGTTGTCAGAGTTTAGGAAAAATTGAGTTTGTGATATAATTATTCATCATTATTTTCAGGGAGGATATAAAAATGTCTAATACCGAAAATACAGAAAAAAAATCTGTAGGAAGCGCGGAAATGAGAAATGTAAGAATTGCAACCGACGTTATTGCAAGAATAGGAGGAATTGCCGCTCTTGACGTTAACGGTGTGGTATGTATGGCGGGAAATCTTTCGAGAAAAGCGATAAGCAAGGTCGGTAAAAATTATTTAAAAAACGGAGTCAAGGTTTCGCTTAACGGAAAGAATGCCGATATTGCGCTGTCACTGGTCATGGGCTTCGGCTATAACATACCCGAGGTGTGCAGAGAGGTACAGACCAAGGTTTCAGGCACTATAGCCAATATGACGGGGCTTAATGTATCAAATGTAGATGTTAATGTTGCGGGGATAGTAGTACAGGATAATGAATAGAAGTAAGCTTCGTGAACAGGTTTTTTTGCTGCTGTTCCAAATTGATTTTTTTCCTAAGGACGATATGAACGGGCAGGTCGATATTTATATCGACGAGCTTGCCGACTCAATGTCTTCACAGCAGCAGCTTCTGATAGCGTCAAGATTTAAAAACATAAGCGCTCGTATAGAAGAGATTGACAGACTTATAAACGAAAAGACCAGCGGCTGGACTACCGACAGAATGGGGAAGGTGGAGCTTACCGTGCTTCGTCTTTCCGTTTTCGAAATCATGTATGACGATAACGTACCGTCCGCAGTAGCTATAAATGAAGCCGTGGAGCTGTCGAAAAAATACGGTCAGGAAGAATCGGCTTCCTTTGTAAACGGGGTACTTGCACATTTTGTCTGATTCGGCGGTATTCAGTGTAAGCGGTTTAAATAATTATCTCAGAAGAATGATAAGACTGGATATAATTTCACGTTCCGTCACGGTAAGGGGTGAGATCAGTAACCATAAATATCATTCAGCAGGCAACATTTATTTTACCTTAAAGGATAAGGATGCCACACTCAAATGTATGATGTTCGCATCGGAGAGAAGGGACGGTCTTAAGTTTGAACTTAAGGACGGTCAGCTGGTTGAGGTAAGAGGCAGAATTGATATCTATCCGCTTGGAGGAACATATCAGCTGTATGCGACGTCGGTTTCTCTTGCCGGAGAGGGCCGGCTGTATGCAAGATTCATTGAATTAAAAAACAGGCTTGAAGAGGAAGGGCTTTTTTCAAAGGAATATAAAAGAGAAATTCCCAAATTTGTAAAAAGGCTTGGAGTATGTACGGCGGCTACGGGAGCAGCCGTAAGGGATATTATAAATATTGCCAAAAGAAGATATCCGGGCATTGAAATCATAATTTTTTCGGCTTATGTTCAGGGAGCGGAGGCGCCGTCAAGTATAATAGAGGGCCTAAAAACCCTTCCCGGATATGACGTGGATGTAATTATTGTAGGAAGAGGCGGCGGAAGCATAGAGGATCTGTGGGCGTTCAATGATGAAAACGTTGCAAGAGCGATATTTGAAAGTCCTGTTCCCGTCATATCTGCCGTGGGTCACGAAACGGATTTTACCATTGCCGATTTTGCGGCGGATTTGAGAGCCCCCACTCCGTCGGCAGCCGCAGAGCTTGCCGTTTTTGATTATCGGGAAACAGCGGACAGTCTGTATGAATATAAACTGGATCTGTTGGATCTGATAGAGAGGAATATCAAAAAAAATAAAAATATACTTCTTAATCTTGAAAAGGAGCTTAGGTATTTGGGACCGGAGCAGCTGTTGTCCGATCTTAAACAAAGAATTGATACCTGCGGCGACAGATTAAACGCTCAAATGCTGCTTGCAATTTCCGAAAGAAAAAATCGTATTTTACCTTCAAGGGATAAGCTGGAAGCATTGATGAGAGAGGAGCTTCAAAAGACAAAGCATAAATTGTCGATTGCTTCCGAAAGAATGAAGCTGCTGTCTCCGTTAAACAGGCTTAGCGACGGATATGCCCGGGTTGATACGGATAAAAAGTTCCGTATAAGTTCGGTGGACGACATAAATGCTGACGAGATCATGCATATATATTTTAAGGATGGACGTATAGACGCAAGGGCGATTGAAAAATCAAAAATTGATTTTGAAAAAAGGTAAGTATGGAAAAAAAGAAAAAAACAAATGAAGAGCTTAGCATAGACGAATCGTTTGATTTAATTGAAAAAAAAATAGAAGCGATGAAGTCGGACGATATATCGCTGGAGGAAGCCTTTGACCGCTTTAAGGAAGGGCTTGATCTGTTAAAGCTTGCACAGTCCAAAATAGATACGATAGAAAAAAAGGTTCTGCTTATAAGCTCCGAGGGAGAGGTCAAAGACTTTGAATAGAAGCGATTTTCAAAGGCGGCTTGATGAGATAACGAAATATGCGGATGATGTGGTAAAGAGCTTTCTTCCGAAAAGCCCGGATGATGAAAGAGCCTGTTATTCCGATGACAGGATTGCGGAGCTTACCGTAACGGATGCGCTCATTTATTCAGTTGAAGCGGGCGGAAAAAGACTTAGACCCGTTTTGATGAAGCTTATATTCGACCTGCTCGGAGGAACCGATAAAGAAGCTCTTCATCTTTTTATGGCTGCTATTGAATATATCCATACCTATTCTCTTGTGCATGATGATCTTCCCGCTATGGATAATGATATGTACAGAAGGGGTAAAAAGACAACGCATGCGGTTTTCGGTGAGGCTATGGGTATTCTTGCCGGCGATGCACTCCTTAATTACGCATTTGAGATTGTTTTTAGGGCTGCAGAGATTGCTGAAGGGCAGGAGGAAAGCTTAAGAACAATTAAAGCAGGAAAAATACTTGCCTCAAAAGCCGGAATCTTCGGCATGATAGGAGGACAATGCGCTGATATCGAGTCGGAAGCGGGAGACTGCGCTGACAGGGAGAGAGCCTTATTTTTTATACAGGAGAATAAAACGGGAGCGCTTATAGAGGCTGCGTTTATGTGCGGTGCGATACTTGCGGGAGCCGATAGTGAAAAGGTTGATTTTTTGGAAAAAACGGGATCGCTGATAGGACGGGCTTTTCAGATAAGAGATGATATTCTCGATGAAATAGGGAGCAAAGACAGGCTGGGGAAAAGCATAGGCAAGGACAAGAAGCAGAATAAGCTTACTTTCGTTTCCGTATATTCCTTGGATACTGCCAAAAAAAGAGTTGAAGAATATACTGGCGAAGCCGTTTCAAGGATTATGAGTCTAGGCGCTGAAAAGGATTCGTTTTTGATAGAGCTGCTGCTCCATCTTATAGAGCGTGATCACTAATATATAGGAAAAACTATGTACCTTGAGAAGATAAAAAAAACAGGGGATATAAAGAGAGTTCCGGAAAAGGATCTTCCGATTGCGGCACAGGAAATAAGAAGCTTTCTGATTAACAGCCTCAGCAAAACGGGAGGTCATCTCGGACCTAATTTGGGTGCCATTGAGCTTACCATAGCTCTGCACAGATTTTTGAAGCTTCCTGCGGATAAGGTGATATGGGATGTAGGACATCAATGCTACACGCATAAAATCCTCACCGGAAGAAAAGACGAATTTGAAAAGCTGCGTCAATACGGCGGAATAAGCGGTTTTCCGAAAAGGTCGGAGTCGGATACGGATATATTCGAGACCGGTCATGCGTCCAATTCCATATCGGCGGCTCTGGGACTTGCAAGGGCAAGAGATCTTGCAGGCGGAAAAGAAAAAATAGTATGCGTCATCGGAGATGGAGCGCTTACCGGCGGTGAAGCGTATGAAGCTCTTAATAACGCTTCAAAGCTGGATACCAATTTAATAATTATCCTCAATGACAATAATATGTCCATAAGCGAACCTACCGGAGGCATGAGTAAATATCTTGACAGCATACGGACTTATCAGGGATATCTTGATCTTAAAGAGGATGTATACAGATCTCTTACCAATTCAAAGCATAATAAGGTCATAGAGGGAATCCGCAGAGCCAAAAACTCCGTAAAGCAGCTCTTTGTTCCGGGAATGTACTTTGAAAATCTCGGACTTACTTATCTAGGTCCCGTTAACGGTCATGATATGAAGGCTCTGGAAGCCGCTCTGCATGATGCGTCAAAGGCAAGGCGAGCCGTCATTTTGCATGTGGTAACCAAAAAAGGCAAGGGCTTTGCTCCGGCGGAAACACATCCGGCAAGATTTCACGGAACTGATCCGTATCATATAGAAAACGGGGTTCCGATAAAAAGATCAAAGGCTGCATATCACGATATTTTTTCAACCGTCATGTGCAAGATGGGGGAGAGAGATGAAAAGGTTGTGGCGATAACTGCGGCAATGTCCGACGGGACGGGGCTTAAAAGGTTTGCAAACAAATTTCCTGAAAGATTTTTTGATGTAGGAATAGCGGAACAGCATGCGGTTACATTTTCGGCGGGACTTGCGCTTGGAGGATATAAGCCGGTGTTTGCGGTATATTCAACATTTTTGCAAAGAGCCTATGATCAGCTTATGGAGGATGTCTGCCTGCAAAATCTGCCTGTGGTTTTTGCAATAGACAGAGCGGGACTTGTAGGTGCGGACGGCGAAACCCATCAGGGAATTTTTGATTTATCGTATCTTTCATCCATTCCCAACATGAGCGTTATGGCTCCCAAAAATAAATGGGAGCTTTCGGATATGCTTAAGTTTGCACTCAATATGGGGGCACCCGTAGCGATACGCTATCCCAGGGGCGAAGCCTACTGCGGACTTGAGGAGGTAAGAGAGCCCGTTGAATATGGCAGGGCGGAAATAGTATACGAGGAGAGCGGTATTTTACTTTTTGCAATAGGATCAATGGTTGAAACCTCCGTTTGCGTAAGGGATATGCTTAAGGAAAAAGGCCATTCATGCAGCCTGGTAAATGCCAGATTTGCCGCTCCTTTTGATAAGAACTGTATAAAAAATATGTCTGAAAATCACACTCTCATAGTCACTATGGAGGAAAATGTATACTCCGGCGGTCTTGGAGAGAAGATATCAACCTATGTGGCTACTGAAAATATGTCCGTAAAAATTTTAAATATTGCGATTCCCGATAAATTCGTCGCTCATGGAAAGGTCGATATTTTGAAGAAAGAGCTCGGAATAGACGCGGAGTCTATTTTGAGCAGAATAATAGAGGCGGTATAGGTGTCAAAGGAAAGACTGGATAAAATATTAGTTGAAAGAGGACTTGTTGAAACTAGAGAGCGTGCAAAGGCTCTTATCATGGAAGGTAAGGTTTTTGTAAACGGTCAAAAGGAGGATAAAGCCGGAACTTTTTTTGATACTGAAAAAATAAAAGATATAGATGTAAGGGCGGAAGCTCTGAAATATGTAAGCCGCGGCGGTTTGAAGCTGGAAAAGGCTGTCAACATATGGGAGCTTGATTTTGAAGGATATATTTGTCTTGATATAGGAGCTTCATCGGGAGGCTTTACCGATGTCATGCTGCAAAACGGAGCAAAAAGGGTATATTCGGTTGATGTCGGCTATGGTCAGCTTGATTACAGACTAAGAAGTGATGAAAGAGTGGTGTGTATGGAAAAAACCAACTTCCGTCATTCAAAGGCGGGGGATTTTCCTGAAAAAATGGATTTTGCAGCCGCCGATGTATCATTTATATCCTTATCCAGGATGCTTGTGCCCGCACATGAAATATTAAAGGAAAACGCAAACATGGTCTGCCTTATAAAGCCTCAGTTTGAGGCGGGCAGAGAGCATGTGGGGAAAAACGGCGTGGTAAGGGATCCCGAAATTCATGAAGAGGTTATAAAGAGAGTCTGCGGCTTTTGTGTCGAATACGGATTTAATTGTGCAGGACTTGATTTTTCGCCTATAAAAGGACCTAAGGGCAATATAGAATATCTGCTTTTACTTGAAAACCGGCAGGGAGAGGATATCCCGGTTTCCCGAATAAAAGAGGTGGTTGAAAAAGCTCATTACAGCGAGAATGTATGAAAAAATTTATAATCATATCGAATGAAATAAAGGATCCCGGGCTTGAGGTCGCATACGGAATAAAGAGATATTTAAGCGAAAAATCATGTGAGTGCGAAGTACTTAAGCTGTCCGATATATCACTAAAGGTTGGAAATAAAAAGAGAAACACTTCGGAATATTTTGAAAGTGCAGATATATGTATAGTGCTCGGGGGCGACGGCACTATGCTGGAAGCCGCAGGTGTTTTGCAGGATATAAGCATAGATCTGCTCGGAATAAATTTGGGAACTCTGGGCTATCTGACGGAAATCGGGAGAGAAAACATACAGACGGCATTAGATCTTGTTCTTAAAGGAGATTACAGAACCGAAGAACGCATGATGTTGGAAGCGGAGATAGAGACGGCAGACGGCAGAACAAGCTGCACCACTCTTAATGATGTTATTATTGCAAGATACGGTTCAATAAAGCTTATAGCGCTTGATGTGAAGGTCAACAATACTCTGCTTTATTCATATACAGCCGACGGAATAATACTTTCGACTCCGACAGGCTCAACCGCCTATAACATGTCGGTAGGAGGTCCGATAGTAGAGCCGACCGCTGAGCTTATACTTATGACTCCCATAGCTCCTCATGAGCTGTCTTCAAGATCAATAGTTCTTTCGGCGGGAGATATTGTTGAAGTGGAGCTTAAGAGAAGACGAAAAAATACATATGAAGAGGCTGAAAGAAGCATTGCCGAGGTAAGTCTCGGCGGTTCGAGTGCCGTGCTTTTAAAGCCCGGAGATAAGGTGGTATGCCGTAAATCGAAGAGCGTAACCAGAATAGTGAGACTTGGAAGCTTAAGCTTTATGAACACATTACATAAAAAACTTGACAGATAAGTTGTCATTATCCCGTAAACGGATTGCCGGAAATCGGGAGAGATAAAAAAGGTACATGGAAGTACGTTTTTAGCGACGAACGGATTATCCCGGCAACGGATTGCCGGAAATCGGGTAGAGATAAAAAAAGGTACATGGAAGTACGTTTTTAGCGACGAACGGATTATCCCGGCAACGGATTGCCGGGATGTGAGGAGATAAAAAAAGTGAAAACAAACAGAAGAGAAAAAATTTCCGAGCTTATTACACAGCATGATATAGAGACACAGCAGGAGCTTGTAGATCGACTTCAGGCGAGCGGCTACAACGTTACCCAGGCGACCGTATCGAGAGATATAAGGGGAATGAGGCTCACAAAAGAAACAGGGATGGACGGAAGGCAAAGATACAGACTGCCGGAAAATAATTCCGATATAGATGATACCCAGTTTTTATCTCTTTTCAGAAGCGCATTCGTATCAATGGAGGTGGCTTCCAACATGCTGGTAATCAAGACACATTCGGGTATGGCTATGGCACTTTGTGCAGTACTCGATCAGGAAGGACTGAGAGAAATAGTGGGATCCGTTGCGGGTGACGATACCATACTTGCCTGCACGCATTCGCAGGAGGATGCGTTGCTTGCAAAGGAAAAGCTGCGCAGAATCATAGAAAGAGTGTAAAATGCTTCAAAGTCTACATGTCAAAAATCTGGCTTTAATTGATGAGGTCGAGATAGAATTTACAAAAGGTCTGAATATTCTTACAGGTGAAACGGGCGCAGGGAAATCGCTTATCATCGGTTCTATAAATATGGCTCTCGGCGACAAAGCCGACGCTTCATACATTCGTGAAGGTGAAGATTACGCCTTAATAGAAATGATTTTTAAGGTGGAAGATCCGTCTGTGATCAAAAGGGTGGAAGAAATGGAGCTTTCCTTAGAAGGCGGTTCCGAGCTCATTTTGACAAGGCGTATAATGAAAAACCGATCTTCATGCAAGGTCTGCGGTGAAAGCGTGACCTTAAAAACCTTGCGGGAGCTTTCACATCTGCTTATAAATATTCATGGACAGAATGATCAGCAAACTCTTTTATCCAAAAAATTTCAAAGAGAAATATTGGATTTTTATTCCAAAAAATCAAATTCGTTTAAGAAAGAAGTAAAAGAGCTTTGGAATAAATATCAGGAAGAAAAGAGGCTTTATGAGGACAGCGACATTGATAATAAAACCAGATTAAAAGAAATAGATCTGATCAATTACGAAATAAGTGAAATAGAAGAAGCCGGACTTACGGTAGGCGAAGATGAAAATTTGGAAGCAAAATTCAAAAAGCTTTCAAATTCAAAAAAAATATCCGATTCTCTGACTGCGGCAAAAGACGCTCTTATTTCAGGAGATATAAATGCGTCGGATCTGTTGGGGACGGCATATAAGAATCTGACTTATGCTCAGAAATTAGATGAGAGCATCGGAGAATATATCAGCTCCGTTAAGGATGCACAGGTCGTTATTGAAGATGTTTCAAGAGGTCTTGAAGAATATCTTTTTGAAATTGAAGACGAGGATTTAGAACTCGATGCCATAAGCGACAGACTCAATTTGATCAACAGATTAAAGCAAAAATATGCTTCCTTAAATGCCGGAATAGACAAGATATTGGAATATAAGGATGAGCGTAGGAAAAACCTTGAGAAGCTTATTGATCTTGAAGCCTTCAAGGAAGAAAAGAAAGCCGCAATGGAGAAGTATAGGAAAAGACTTATTGCGGAAGCAAAGAAATTGTCTGATGAAAGAATCAAGGCTTCAAAGGAATTATCCGGAGAGCTTGAAACGGCTCTTAAAGAGCTTAATTTCGACAGCGTAAAATTCAATATAGAAATAAGTACGTCCGAAGAAAATTTATCATCCGAGGGCATGGATGAAATTGAATTTATGATATCGGTTAATTCAGGAGAAAAGCAGAAGCCCTTGAATAAAGTAGCGTCCGGAGGTGAGCTTTCCCGTATAATGCTGGCTCTTAAGACCGTTTTTTCCGAAAATAATGATTCCGTTGCTATGATATTCGACGAAATAGATTCCGGAATAAGCGGAAAAACGGCGTGGAGAGTGTCATTAAAGCTTGGAGAGCTTGCAAAGCAAAGACAGGTAATCTGTATAACTCATCTGGCGCAGATAGCATCAATGGCGGATACGCACTTTATGATACATAAGGAAGCTATGAGCGGAAGAACCGTTACAAATATATCAAGGCTCAATGACAACGAAAGCATAAACGAGCTTGCAAGGCTTTTAGGTACCGACGGAGTATCGGATACTGCGATCAGCTCCGCAAAAAATATGAGAAAAGAAGCATTGGAAGCAAAGCAAAAATAGTTTTATCTGGAGATATAAAAATAATATGGCGTCATTTAATCTGAATAAAGAACAGCAAAGCGCTGTGTATCATACGGAAGGTCCGGTTCTTATACTTGCAGGCGCAGGAAGCGGAAAAACCAGGGTACTTACACAAAGAATAGCTCATTTAATAAGTGAAAAAAATGTAGCTCCGTGGAACATACTGGCTATTACCTTTACCAACAAGGCGGCTAAAGAAATGAAGGAGCGTATAGAGCAGACAAGCGGCAAGGACGCAGGTTCCGTTTTTGTAGCAACATTTCACTCCACCTGTGTGAGAATTTTGCGCAAATATGCCGACAGACTCGGATACAGCTCAAGTTTTTCCATTTACGACTCCGAGGATCAGAAAACTCTGATAAAAAAAATAGCCAAAAGATTTGCGATTGAAACAAGGGATCTCAAGCCGAAAAGCTTTTTGTCAAAAATATCCTCCGCAAAGGATCATCTGCTTAATCCTTCGGAGTATATGTTAGAACATCAATACGACAGAGACGCGGATAAGATAATAACGGCGTACAGAGAGTATCAGAAGGCTCTGTTTGAGTCGAATGCGATGGATTTTGACGACCTTATCATGAAAACCGTTGAGCTGTTCAGAAAAAATCCGGATGTTCTGGAAGAATATCAGGAGAGGTTTAAATATATTTGCGTTGACGAATATCAGGATACGAACCATGCACAGTTTGTTCTTGTAAAGCTGCTTGCCGATAAATACAGAAATCTGTGCGTTGTGGGAGATGATGACCAGTCCATATATCGTTTCAGAGGAGCCAATATAAGAAACATACTGGACTTTGAAACCGTATATCCGGATGCGTTTGTTGTAAAGCTTGAGCAAAATTACCGATCCACCCAAAACATATTGGATGCAGCAAATGCCGTTATCGGAAATAACAAGGGCAGAAAGGCAAAGAAGCTTTGGAGCGATTTGGGAGAAGGTGCGCTTATAAAGCTGAGACAATTCAGGGCGGCATTTGATGAGGCTCTTTTTATTGCCGAGGATATTGACAGAAAAATGCGAAGAAACAATTTATCCTATTCGGATTTTGCAGTTCTATATCGCACAAACGCCCAGTCAAGACTTATAGAAGAGAGATTTGTTCATGAGGGTATACCTTATGAGCTTGTTGGCGGAGTAAATTTTTATTCCAGAAAAGAAATAAAGGATATCATCGCATATTTAAAGACCATAGATAATGCAAGGGATGATATAGCGGTTACAAGAATAATAAATATTCCAAAAAGAGGCATAGGTGCAACCACGATAGAAAAAGTCACGTCATACGCTTTAAATAACGGAATAAGCTTTTTTGACGCACTTGAAAGGGCTGACGAGATATTGAGCGCAGCCGCTGCGGCTAAGGTAAGCAGCTTTGTTGCCTTGATAAATGATTTAAGGGACGAGGCAAGAGAGGGCGGTATTGAAAATCTCATTTCTGAGCTTGTACAAAGAATTGACTATGAGGATTATCTTATTTCGCTGACTGACGAGGCTTTAAAAAATGAAGAAGACAATGAACGCATGAAAAATGTTCAGGAGCTTGTTTCAAAGGCGGCAGCCTATGATGATGAGGCGGAAGCCCCCTCACTTTCGGATTTCCTTGAAGAGGTGGCTCTTGTTGCCGATATAGACAGGAATGACGACAATTCGGGCAGAGTAATGCTCATGACTCTTCATTCGGCAAAGGGATTGGAATTTCCTTATGTGTATTTAAGCGGAATGGAGGAGGGCATTTTTCCGAGCTTTCAGGCTTGTCAAACGGAGGATTTCGACAAGCAGGCTATGGAAGAGGAAAGAAGACTTGCATATGTAGGGCTTACAAGAGCCAAAAAGGATCTGACTCTTACAAGCGCCAGAGCCCGCATGACAAACGGTGAGACAAGGTATAATGTACTGAGCCGTTTTGCAACCGAAATACCCTCCGAACTGCTGGAAACGGATACGGACGGAAGCACTGCGATTGAGGCGGCAAAAACGGCAAGGATTTCAAGATCGGAAAATGCCGGAAGAAGAGAATATCACTTCGGAGGAGCGGGAGATTACAGCTTTAAGAGAGCTGAAAGATCTACTTCCGATTTTTCAGCGGGAGCTTTAGGAAAAGCACTGCCGTCAAAGGGTATGCCTACATTCGGGAAGCCCGATTATAACGTGGGAGACAGGGTAAATCACGTAAAATTCGGAGAGGGAACTGTTACCGCTCTGGAAGAGACCCCGAGAGATTATAAGGTAAGCGTAAATTTTGATAAAGCGGGTGAAAAGGTTATGTATGCGGCGTTTGCCAAGCTGATTAGGCTGTGATAGTATATTGTGGTATGTTACCGTTTTGCCTTTATGCTGCCGGCAAAGCGGTGCTTTGGTTGAAGCGGCATGGAAAAGCGAGAGACAGATGGATAATAATAATTCAGGTAAAACATTGCTTTGGATTTTGGCTATTGTAGGAGCGGTAACCGTTATAGCGGGTATTGCTTATGCCGTATATAAATATATGACTCCTTCATATATTGACGACAGTGATGACGATTTCTTCGACGATTTTGAAGACGATTATACCGACATTTCGGATGCCGTAAATGACGGTGAAGCCGTTTCATAACAGCCGGAATTTTGAGTAATATTATTTCCGCCTGCGCTGAAAACGGCGCAAATTCGCCTTGTCCGCATTTCGGAATCTGCGGCGGCTGTACATATTTGGATATGACTTATGAAGAGTCTCTGCTTCGCAAAGAAACGGAAGTAAGAGATCTTCTTTTTCCTGTGCTGAAAAAATATAATCAGGATCCCGTATGGCAGAGCATAATCGCTCCTCCGGAAAATTTCGCTTACAGGAACAAGATGGAATTTACCTTCGGAGATGAAGTAAAGGATGGACCTCTTACTCTCGGAATGCACAAAAAAGGCCGTTTCCACGATATTGTTTCGGTGACCGACTGCCAGATTGTGGACGAGGATTTCAGACTTATTCTAAGAAAAACTCTCGAATATTTTTCTCCTTTATACGAAAAGGGCGAGGTCAAATACTACCATAGAAAAAGACAGGGCGGGTATTTAAGACACTTGCTTGTAAGAAAGGGCATAAATTCCGGACAAATTCTGGTGGATTTAGTGACTACCACTCAAATCAAGTTCGATTTAAGCGGATATATCGAGGCTCTTTTAGCTTTAAAGTCTGAGCTTACGGGGACTATTGTAGGAATACTGAATACCAGGAACGATGCTCTTGCGGACGCTATTATTGATGAAGGAACGGAACTTTTGTACGGAACGGACTCTTTTGAAGAGTCTTTGCTAGGTATAAAATTTAAGGTTACTCCTTTTTCTTTTTTCCAGACCAATTCAAAGGGTGCGGAGGTGCTCTATGAAAAGGTAAGGGAATATGTAAAGAAATGCGTTGATGAGCAGGAGGTTGAAAAAGTAAAAACTCTGTTCGATCTTTACTGCGGAACGGGCACTATAACTCAGCTTATGAGTCCCGTAGCTGACAAGGTGTCGGGTATAGAAATAGTGCCCGAAGCGGTTGAAGCCGCAAAAGAAAATGCAATACGAAACAACATAAAAAATACGGAATTCATCTGCGGCGACGTTCTGAAAAAGATAGATGAGCTGAAAGCTCTGAACCCCGAAATAATAATTCTCGATCCGCCAAGAGACGGTATCAATCCCAAGGCTTTGCCCAAAATCATTTCTTTCGGCGCAAAGAATATCATATATGTGGCGTGTAAGCCCAAGAGTCTTGCAAGAGATCTTCCTTTTATCATAGAACACGGTTATGAGGTTAAGTTTGTGGTGTCTGTTGATCAATTCCCGTGGACTAGGCATGTGGAGACGGTGGCATTGATGTCAAAAGTTGCACCCAGTGAATAAATAAAGTGTAGAAATTAAAGGCTTATTCTAAGATTTAAGCAGACTTATCAGAAATAATGAGAAAATCGTGAAC
Organism: uncultured Lachnospiraceae bacterium; assembly: GCA_963553525.1. Classification (GTDB taxonomy): domain Bacteria; phylum Bacillota; class Clostridia; order Lachnospirales; family Lachnospiraceae; genus Butyrivibrio. The sequence continues at coordinate 55,171 of CAUVOD010000003.1, forward strand.
AAAACATTTCTCCAGCTTATGGAGAAACTTGGATACGATGTTCAACTGACGTATATCAAAAGAGAAGATGACGTCTGATAGATTTGTACTTTATTGTTTTTAAGAGTAAACGAATGTGAGGTGCAGATAATGGGCTGGTTTATTAGAAAAAGCAAATCTGTTGGTCCTGTAAGGTTTAACCTTTCGAAGTCCGGGGTTGGTGTATCGACTGGTGTTAAGGGCGCAAGAATGTCGTTTGGACCGAGAGGCACATACGTGAATTTGGGAAGAAGCGGTATCTATTACCGAAAGAAAATCGGTGGAGGAAAGTCCTCTCGCAAATCCTCCAATTATGGCGCTAAAAATGCCGGAGTCACACAGCCTCAGTATAATTACAGCCAAGAGATTCCCACATATGAGGATGCCATAAAGGTTTCGGAGAACTCATAGCCTGATAAGATTATTAAGTGAATGGTAAAAATGTTAGATGAAAAGGATTTTTCTTTTGTCATAGACAGAGGCAATGTTATTGTTGCTCAATTATTATTGATCGTAAAGGCTTTATAGGAGATAAATGAAAAAGTAGTTTAATCCTTCATCAAAGATGGGGAATTAAACTACTTTTTCATTCACAGTTCGGCTGTGGCAGCCGTGATCAATATTCTCCAGCCTTAAGCAGCCTCTCCGAATGATCGGTTTCACATCTTAGCTGTTCCGATGCATTCGCCGGTAAAACTTTCTACATTCACCACAGGAAATGATCTGAGTAAAAACAGTGTTTTAGGGCTCTCTATGATTAAGAGATACTCCCGTTTGCTGATATTATTTGTCTTAGCTTATTCCTTCACGTCTCAGAAGCTCTTCAGGGATCTCACCTTTGCCTTGGCCTACAAACTTGTAGATTTCAGCTGTCTGCTTGATTTGCTCGTCTGTGAGGTGGCGAATTTCTCCGCATGCTCTTGCGGCGAGGTATCCCTTTGCGCACTCCTCAAGATATACAGCGGCATTGAGCGCTGTTTTGAGGTTCTCTCCAACAGTCATGACACCGTGATGAGATAGGATGACGGCGAGCTGGTCTCCGAGATAGTTTACGGTATCAATACCCATTTCAAGGCTTCCCGGCGATGAATAAGGAGTGCATTTTACGTTGCCCCTGCATGCGTTTCCTAGAGTAGTCAGGTCAGCACGAAACTCATCTTGAATAAGGCTTATTGCAGTTGCGTATGGCTGATGTGTATGAATAATGGCATTGATATCCGGTCTCTCTCTGAATATATAGAGGATACCTACTGTATCCGATGAAGGCTTGCGCGTTCCTTCAATTATGTTTCCGTTGACATCCATTACTACGATATCATCTTCTGTCATATCCCCATAGATCATTCCGGAAGGAGTTATGAGGATCTCTCCTGTGGATGTTCTTACGCTGAGGTTTCCGCCTGCGAGTGAGATTAGACCATATCTGTCAAGCTTCAATCCTCCATTGATGATTTCTCTTTTTTCTTTTTCAAACATACTTTTATCTGAACGGAGTCACCGCTCTTATCCTTTCTTAAAATAGTATTCAGGCATTCATAATAAAAGTTCTACTTCTTTTATGATCAGGACTGTATACCCGTGTTATACGGCAGTGAAGTCTTCGAATCGGATCTCCTCAAGATCTTCTTTCTTGATATAAAGATCTTTGCCCAGTAGTTTTTCAACTCCCTGAATAAGAGCCATGGCACCCATGTTGTAGTGCTCAAGGAGATACATCTTGGACGCACCATGAGCATAAGCGTCCTGAAGCCCTACCTTTACGAGTTTTTTGCCGATAGCGTTCTCTGCCATGACTTCAGCTACACATGTGCCGAGACCTCCTATAACAGTACCGTTCTCAATAGTGATAATTCCGTGTTTTGCCCTGATACATGCCTCAGCTATCTTAGGATCTGTGAAAGGCTTGAGTGTAGAGACATGAAGGTGCCGGATAGAAACGCCCTTCTGTCTGAGCACTGCTGTTGCACGCATTGCTTCCTCTGTGCAGATCGATGACGAGAAGATCGTAACATCGTCTCCTTCGCTGAGAACACGTGCCTTGTTGAATTCCATAGGCCGGTCAGCAGGAAAAAGTCTTGGAACCTGCTTGCGGAGCATACGGATGTAAACAGGACCGTTGTATGCATAAGCGAGATCAAGAGCGTTTTCGATCTCAGTTGCGTCTCCTATATCGAAAATGGCCATGTTAGGCACTGTTCTTACAACACCGACATCGTTTGTCGACTGGTGTGTAACACCTCCGGGAGTTGTTATGCCGGGAACGAAGCCGACGAATACTACCGGGAGGTTAGGGTAAGCTACGCTCATCTCCATCTGATCAAGTATCCTTCTCGACAGGAATACTGCAAATGTATGTAGGAAAGGACGGAAGCCTTCTCTTGCGAGGCCTGCTGCCCATGAGCACATATTCTGCTCAGCGATACCCATAGAGAGGTATCTGTCCGGATACTTTTGTTCGAACTCTTTGATTTCACATGACGACCCTAGGTCTGCGGACATTACTACCAATTCAGGATGTTCCTCCGCCATGCGAAGAATATTTTTTGAATGTATGTTCTGTTCAAGATTCATATTCTGCCTCCTCCTGTACTACATGTTTTCGTAGAACTCTGTAAATTCATCACGATCTTTGTCGGTCACTGTGATGAAGTGCTTAGGGATACGGCTTGAGAGCAGTGAAATACCCTGGTCAGGGTTGGTATGGCAGAGAATTACCAGCGGCTGTCCTTCATGTGGTGTATCGACGGCCTCGGCGATAGCATTGATGTCATGTCCGTTTATACTTACAGCTTTCCATCCGAATGCCTCGAATCTGTCAGCGATAGGCTCGATGTTCATGACGTCCTTGGTCCATCCTTCAAGCTGCTGGTGGTTTACGTCAACAACAACGATGAAATTATCGAGTTTATAGAATGACGCTGCCTGGAAGCACTCATAGTCCTGACCTGACTCAAGCTCACCGTCGGATATCATGCAGAAGATTCTTCCTATATGGCCCTTAATCTTGTAAGCATGAGCGGTACCTCCCGCAATACTTACTGTCTGTCCGAGAGAACCTGCAGTGTTCTCAAATCCGGGAGAGTGTTCTGCACCGATCATTTCCATGTTCCATCCATCAACGTTGAACTTCTCAATAGCTTTCTCGCTCATTCTGCCGGCTTCAATTAAAGCACAGTATATAACTGAAGCATAATGACAGCAGGAAACGAAAAAACGATCCTTGGTATAATCAGGAGCCTTGCTATTATATCCGTTGTAAAGGGAACCCTTAGGATAATCCATGTTATCAGGTCCCGGAACCCCGGGAAACGGCTGAGCATCAGGATCACCAAGACTTGGTCCAAGATTAAGTATATTCATGTATAGAGATGTAACTATCTCTGCAGAGGAGCATGCCTGAGTAAGGTAACAGCCGCCACGTTCAATTGCGATACCAAGGATGCGCTTGCGCACATTGTTAGCTGCTCTTGCGATATCTTCATCTGTGAAATGTTTTAATGACATATATAACAGCCTCCTTTCAGCAACATAGAATGATCATATACAAGTAGTTAATTTATCAAGTTTGTTTGCATTATTTCATATGAGTGAAATAATGTCAATATTTATATAGCATTGTATACTAATTTCTATTGTATAACGACTGAGAGAATATTTAAGATTGACAAGTGTATTGTGAGTGTTATAAAATTAATTTACAAAATTTCATATATATGAACAAATATAAAAATAATAATAAATTCTGTTACATAATTTCAAAATAAGGAGAACATTCAGATGAAGGCCGTAGTAAAGACAGAACCGGGTTATGACAAGATGGTGTATATGGATATCCCTGAACCTGAAGCGACCGGAGATCTTGTTAAGATCAAGATCGCCTATTCGGGTATCTGCGGAACAGACTTGCATGCGTTCAAGGGTTCCTATTCCAGCACTAAGACGCCGGTCGTTCTCGGACATGAGTTCTCCGGAATAGTAACTGCAGTAGGTCCTGATGTTAAGAATATAAAGATTGGAGATCGCGTGACAAGCGAGACAACTTTTTTGACATGTGGAAAGTGTATCCCGTGTAAGGATAAGGATTACAATCTCTGTTCACACAGAAAAGGTATAGGTACACAGATCAACGGAAGCATGGCTGAGTATGTTGTCAGCAGAGAAGAGAGTGTACACATACTTCCGGGTAATGTAAGTCTCCTGAGCGCTTCCATCACAGAGCCTCTAGCTTGTGGAGTACATGCCGTAATCGAGAAGGGTGAAGTAAAAGAAGGAGATATCGTCTGTATATTCGGAGTAGGTGCTATTGGTCAGATGGTAGCACAGGTATGCAAGATAAGAGGTGCTAAGGTCATCGTAGCCGGAATGAACAGTGATAGTGAGAGATTTGAGATAGCTCTCAAGAACGGAGCTGACTGCGCTGTAGACCAGACACAGGAAGATATCGTTGCTATCGTCAATGAAATGACCAATGGAAACGGCGTAGACATAGCGTTCGAGTGCTCCGGAGCTGTTCCTGCAGCCAACAAAGCTCTCGAGATCGTTAAGCGTAAGGGAAGAGTAGTTCAACTGGGAGTATTTTCGGAGCCGAGAACAACGATCTGGACAGACCTTATACTTCATAAGGAGATATGCTATGTGGGATCAAGGAGTCAGAAGCCGAGTTCATGGAGAACATCCATCAGGCTTCTTGAAGAAGGAACAGTAGTTCCTGAGAATATTGTCACTATGATAATACCTCTTAGTAAGTGGAGAGACGGCTTTGATGCGCAAATGGAGGGGAAGGGAGTAAAGGCTGTTATCTGCTGCAATGAGGATCTCAAGGAGGAAAATAAGTAAAGATAGTTAGAAAATCCTGAATTAGCATAGGATTAAGGTAGAGGTCACTCTTCCTCATTGACCAGCTTAAGAAGGGCATTGGCGAGGCTCTGGTCCGCTATTAGAACATTTATATAACCTCCTTTTATGGCACCCATAACAGCTCTGCTTTTCATTGATGATGCGGAAACACCTATAGACCATTGTGCTTCGTGCAGATACTCAAGAGGTGCTCCCACGATATATGTACCGTCCATTTCGACAGGTTTACCGTCTTTATCGAAAGGTTTTCCGAGAAGATGACCTACAGCATTGCTTGATAAGATCCGCTCGATATCCGTTTCATTCCAGTAGCCGGCTTTGAAGATAGTGGAATATGTATCGAAGCTGCCTATACCATTGATAAGAATATCGGTGTGTGCAGATATTTCAAGAGTTTCCTTTATTGCAGGCTCATTGCAGAGGTAATCCCGTACTTCCTTGTTATGGACGAAGACAGGCGAATATATGTTATAGTACTTGCCTCCGAGCTTCTGGGAAAGTTGTATGGCAAGTCTTGAACCGTCAACTCCGGGAAGATTGGTACCCAGACAGCCTACCATCTGAACAATGGTAACATCCTTGTGATCCAGCGGTGGAATGATATCACAGATAGTCTGAGGTACAAGTCCCCATGTGATACCGATGGTACAACCGTCGAACATAACGGCATCCAGATACTGGACAGCAGCTTCACAGCATCGTTCGAGTGATTTAACATATTCGTAGGCGCCTTCGATGACGACCACATCACGAAGCCCCAGTTTTTCCCGGAGCAGAGATGAGATCTCATGATTCTTAACTATTGGATCATGAACTATGATCTCGACGATGCCTTCAGCTTTGGCTCTCTTGAGAAGCCTTGATACCGTAGGGCGGGATATTCCGAGGATATCCGCAAGATCGTTTTGGTTGACGTCTTCGTCGTAATACAGCTGTGCAGCCTTGACGAGAAGCTGTGTGTTGTTTTTCATAATAACACCCGATTCTAAAATGATAAAAAATGTCTTGTCAAGACATTAACACAATTTTTGACAAATGCAAACCCTTTATCAGGAACATGAAATTTTTTTCATGCGAAATATAATGAAAGCCGTTGCTAAAAAAGAAAAGGAGAGAAAATGTACCGGAAAACAATTATTGTACAGAACAAGACCGGACTCCACGCAAGACCGGCATCTATGCTGACACAGTTCTGCAAAAAGTTCTCTGAAGAGATCCGTTTTGTTGTAAATAATAACTCAATAAATCCTAAGAGTATAATTGCGCTCCTGTCTGGCGGACTCAAAAAAGGAACGGAATTCGAGATTCAGGTAACGGGAGAGAATGAAGAGGCTGTTTGTCTGGAAGTTGCAGCATTCATAGAGAATCTCAATGAGTAGAAAGGACTATTTTATGCAGGCATGTAATGAAGAACTGATCATTCTGGATGTTGAAGCTGAAAATTATGAGGAAGCTATCCGTAAGGTAAGCGCCCTTCTATATGACGGCGGATATGTCAAGGACACTTATACCGATGCCGTTATCGCTAGAGAGGCTGATTTCCCGACCGGGCTGATCCTTAAAGATATCAATATTGCAATGCCTCATACTGCGGGTGTGCATGTTAACGTACCTGCCGTATGTGTTGCTAAAATGGCTAAGCCCGTCGTATTCGGACATATGGGTGACCCTGATACTAAGGTTCCTGCGGATATCCTGTTTATGATGGCTATCAAGGATCCTGACGCTCAGATTGATACGCTTCAGAACGTAATGAGCATTTTCACAAACGCTGAGGCTATTGCTGAGCTCAAAGCCGCCAAGGATAAGAAGACTCTATTTGAGGTAGTCAGCAAGTATATAGGCTAGCAGTAACCGACAATTATTGATTTATTGGTGCGTAGCGCTACGGTTAGAAGATGCCGAGTGCTGAACATATAATAATTTTAATAAGGAGGTAATGAGATGGGTAAAAGGGTAAAGATCTGCTGTGTTTGTGGCTCAGGTACAGTAAGCTCAGCTATGGCTGCGCAGAAACTCAAGGATGTCCTTGGAGAGAAAGGCTACGATGTTGAGACTGTAGAATGCAGTCCGATCTCGGCAAGCACCACGATCTCCATTGGTGATTTCTCATTTATGGCATGTGTATCCCCTGTATATGAGGATTTTGGCATTCCTAAGGTTAACGCTGTAGGGCTTCTGACCGGTATAGGCGAGGATCAGGTTATTGAGGACTGTCTCAAGATCATAGAAGCAGAAGTATAAAAATTTATTGATCGGGAACGATAATTAGGAAAAGGGTATGGAAAATTTCAAAGGAGGAAATTAAATGACTGATTTATTAAACATGATGAGTACCGTGTTTTCAACATTCGGTGCAGCAGTATTCATTCCTATCATCCTGTTTATCATTGCTAAGATTGCAGGAGTAACAGGGCAGAAGGCATTCAGATCAGCCCTTCTGTGTTCAGTCGGACTTACCGGATTCAGCTTGGTAATCAACAGTTTCAGCACTATCATCGCTCCTGTTGTCAACGACATGGTAGTCAATGCAGGCGTCAATCTCCCTTGCATTGACACAGGCTGGCAGTCAGTATCCGTTATCGCTTATTCAACAACCGTAGGTATAGTCTTCATAGGACTTGCTCTTGTGCTCCAGTTGGTACTCTTCCTCGTAAAGTGGACAGATGTATTCATGGCATCAGATCTCTGGAACAACTATTCTTTCATGGTATGGGGGTCAATGATTTATGCTGTCACCAAGAATATATGGCTGGCTCTTTCATGCATGATCATGCAACTGCTCTACATTTTGCTCTTCAGTGAGGTAGAGGCTAAGAGATGGTCAACACATTATCAGTATCCTAACTGCTGTATGACAGCACCGCACCATATGGAGGCTGTACCGTTCGCAATCCTTATGAACTGGATCCTTGGTAAGATAGGTCTGAACAAGGTAAAGGTTAATGCTTATGACATTCAGAAGAAGTTCGGTCTCTTCGGTGAGCCTATGTTCATCGGACTGTTCGTTGGTCTTCTGATAGGTATCATTGGTGAGTTTAATAGCCTCAACACTCTTGCAGGCTGGGGAACAGTTTCAGGCGTTGCAGTAGCAACAGCTGCTATCATGGCAGTGTTCCCTAAGGTCGGAGGAATCTTCGCTTCAGCATTCACAGCTCTTACAGATGCATTTCGTAAGAAGGCTGCTAAGAGCGGTGAAGGAAGAGAGTGGTATCTTGCAGTCAACGACGCTGCCGGATACGGAGAACCTAATACATTGACAACAGGTGTTCTGCTAATACCGATAATACTTGCTTTGTCTTTTGTACTTCCCGGAAACAGCATGCTTCCTATGGCGGATCTCGTAGCTCTCCCATATATGGTAGAGGTATTCGTATCAATCTCCCATGGTAATGTAGTTAAGTCAATAATAATGGGTGCTACTTGGTTCAGCATTGGTATGGTAGTATGCTCAGCACTTGCTCCTACATTTACAGAGATAGCTGTTGGCGCCGGATTCGAGTTGCCGCAGACCGGAGTATATATAATGAGTTTCGGAATTATGGCACATCCGTTTATGCTCCTGCTCTTCTACGTATTCTTGTCGAAAAACCCAATCTTAATTGGAGTTACAGTTGTTGTATATTTTGTTCTGTATTTCTTTTTCAAGAAAAACCGTCAGAAGATATACGATTTCCTGGAGTCCAACTGCGGAGCGGATCAGATTGCTGCATAATTGAATAAATGCTGTCATTAATAACTGCATAGCTACATAGCATGCGTATATAGAGGTCGCTGATTATTCAGCGGCCTCAGGATTAAGAAAACGGATCATAGCAGATCGTGGAAAGGACGGTGTTATCCTATGCTTGATTTCTTAAAAGAACGGCAGATGAATATCGTTCTGGTAGAGGATTATTTCGTTTCCGGAAAGGAAATGGTAGCCGCAGTAAAAAAATCCTGTATAAATACAGGAGAAGTAAACTGCGTTTACTGGGGCGTAAAAAATGAAGATGAGTGGGCAAGTGAACAACAAAAGCTTGAGTCCTGCGGACCGGAAAGCATTCCTTATCCGGAGGAGCTGGAGCAGTATCTTCCGGAGTGCGAAGTGCTGATGGTGCATTTCTGTCCGGTCTCCGAAAAGCTGCTTGAAAAAGCTCCTAAGCTTAGGCTGATCATGACATCAAGAGGCGGGCTGGAACATATAGATGTCGCTGCCGCGAGCAGAAGGAACATTCCTGTAGTCAATATAATAAGGAATGCAATTCCTGTGGCGGAGTTCACGATAGGTATGATGTTGGCACTGACCAGAAATATCGGATATTCACACCGTGATATGATGAAAGGTGTATGGAACAAGAACTTTCCTAATGCGGGCTTCATATCCACACTTTCATGTCTTAAGATCGGTCTTGTTGGAATGGGAAACATCGGAATAGAGGTGACAAGAAGACTTAAAGCATTTGATCCGGAGATCATTGCATGGGATCCTTATGCAGACAGGGAAAGACTGGCGAGAAACGGACTCAGTGATATAAAATTTGTTGAAAGTAAGGAAGAAGTGTTCAGGGAGGCGGATATAGTTTCGGTACATCTGAGACTTGTCCCTGATACAGAGAAGATTATCGGCAAAGAGCAGTTTGCGATAATGAAACCGACCGTATATTTTATCAATGCTGCAAGAGGCGGGCTCATAGATCAGGAAGCTCTTATCACAGCCCTCAGAGACCGCACTATCGCAGGAGCCGCACTTGATGTTTTTGATGAGGAACCTATCACCGTCGCCTCCGGATTTACAGGGCTGGACAATGTCCTGATTACACCTCATATCGCGGGAATGACAGAAGACGCCATACCAAAGTCTCCTCATATGCTTATAAAAGAGGTGGACAGGATCATAAATAATGGAGCAACAGAGAGAATAGTAAATTATGAGAATATCACAATCACGGACTGATTGTTTCCGGATAACATATATATGGAGGAATTATGATACTGCGGGAAGAACGTGAACTGGTGGTTGAATATGGCAGAAAAATGATAGAATTTGGGATAACGGTAGGAACATTCGGAAATATCTCCGTGTTCAATTCGGAGGAAAACCTTATGGCTATATCACCTTCCGGCATGGACTACTTCAAGATCAAACCGGAAGATATCGTTGTGCTTACTCCTGACGGAAAGAAGGTAGACGGAGACAGGAAGCCGTCAAGTGAATATGATATGCACAGAATCTTTTATCAGAAAAGACAGGGTATCAACGCTGTGGTACATACGCACTCCGTCTATGCCACCACACTTGCGTGCATGCACAAGAGTATAGAACCGATACATTATATCGTAGCTTACTCCGGTACGGACGTTCCATGTATCCCGTATGTGCAGTTTGGTACATACGAGCTGGCGGAAGCTGCTTTCGAGGCTATGGGAGAAGACCACAACGCCTGTCTTCTAGGAAATCACGGGTTGCTTTGTTGCGGAGCTGATATCTCATATACCATGAATATAGCTCAGCAGACGGAATTTCTGGCACAGCTCTACTACAATACACTGCTTGCGGGCGGTGGGGTCAATCTCGAAGAAAAGGATCTCGCGGCAATTATAGGACAGTTTGGCAGTTACAGGCAAGCATGATCATAAGATAATAAATACAGAAGCGGGGGAATCTTATGAAAATTCAGGGATTACCGGGTTCACCGGGATGTGAGATAGCAAAGGCTGTTGTTTACCGTCCGCAGGAGCCGTCATACGAGATGGAGAAGATAAAGGATCCTGATGCAGAGATCAGCAGAATGGAAGCGTCAAGAAAGGAGTACGACAGTCAGCTTGCTTCTCTTGAAGAAAAGAGCGGTGAAAATGGAACAATATTTGCGGCGTACCGTGAGATGCTGATGGATGAAACCTTCTTCGATGGAATCAGAGATCTTATTCGCAGCCATAAGGTCTGTTCATCCTATGCTATAGAGCAGAAGAGAATGGAAACAGAGGCACTGTTAATGAAGATTGATGATGATTATCTGAGAGAGCGTGCCGGAGACATAAACAATTTCTGTGTAGAGCTTTGCCGTCATATTCAAGGCATTTCGACTCATGGTCTGTCTGGTGTTGAAGGAGATAAGCTCGTTATTTTCGCAGAGGATCTTTCTCCGGCTGACACAGTAAGGATGGATCCGGAAAGACTTTGTGGAATAGTGACATCCAGAGGTGGAACGACATCACATACCGTAATACTCGCAAGAGCGAGACATATTCCTGCGATTGTTGGAGCGGGAAATTTCTTCGATGAAGTCAAGGATGGAGATGAGGTGCTAATTGATGGAGATGCCGGTATAGTATACGTATGTCCGGACAAAGAGACCAGAAAGGAATTTGTCGATAGGAAGGAATACTATGACAAGCAGAAGATTCTCTTTGATTCCTGTGTGAACAAAGAAGCCGTAACGACGGACGGCATAGTCATAAGAGTCAATATCAATTCCGGTGACAGAGAGTCGATTGATAAATGCGATCCGGACATCTGTGACGGCTGCGGACTCTTCCGTACAGAATTCGTATATATGAGCCATACCGATTATCCGTCTGAGGATGAGCAATTTGAGGACTACAAAGAGATGGCTGTCAAGCTTCAGGGCAAGGAGCTTATAATAAGGACGTTGGATATCGGCGGTGACAAGCAGCTCGGATACATGAACATTCCTGTTGAGGTTAATCCTTTCCTCGGATACAGGGCAATCAGATTCTGTCTTGATCGTCAGGATATATTCAAAATCCAGCTAAGGGCTATCCTCAGAGCTACTGCTTACGGACATGTCAAGATAATGTTCCCTATGATTGTTAATATGGAGGAGCTTAGAGAAGCAAAATCAATACTTGAGAAGGCAAAGAAAGAGCTTAAACAGGAAAATATCGAATTCAATGAGAACGTACCTGTAGGTATCATGGTAGAGACACCTGCGGCAGTACTTCTCAGCGACAGACTCGCTAAGGAAGTGGATTTCTTCTCCATAGGTTCCAATGACCTTATTCAGTATATAACCGCTAGCGATAGGCAGAATGAGAAGGTACAAAACATATATGACAGTTGCAATATCTCATTCTTGAAAGCTGTAAACATTGCAGCAGAGAATGCCCACAAGGCCGGCATTGAGATAGGCATCTGCGGAGAAACCGGTTCAGAGCCACGTCTGATTCCTCTCTGGGTAGCCATGGGTATTAATGAGCTTTCGGTTTCCGACGGAATGGTTGGAAGGACAAAGTATATTGTTTCGCATCTCAACAGAGGAGAGATGAATAAACTCCTCGATGAGGTTCTGGCAATGGATTCCATCAAAGAAGTCAGATCAAAGCTTGATGAGGTAATAAGTGAGATCATATAATGATAAAATCAGGCAAGAAGAAAAATTATAATAACAAAACCAAGCAAATCTACGTAGTTGATGAAGAGACCAACAAGCGTGAGAAGATGGATGTCATGGACGGAAAATATTGTGTATACTGCGGTAAGTGGATAATGTATCCGACTGCTCCGTACTATGCTAAGATCACTACGAGAGTGGCTCCGTGCTGTTGTGAGGAATGCAAGGCAAAGACGGAAAAGTATGTCAGCAATGACAAGAATTACAAAGTAGTGCTCTACCTTTTGCTGTTCATCGCTGCGCTTGGAGTATTCACAGGAGCTCTTTTCAATCAGAATCCTAGGATCGTGTATCCATGCGTGACTGGAGTCGGGCTGGCGATGATGATATTCCCTTATCCGATCTCATCGTTTGAGACATTTCTCATAACTCCGATTAGTACAGTTACACTGCTTACAAGGATACTCGGATTGATCATATCTGCGGCAGGAATTTTCTTTTTCATACATCTGGCTGTGTGAGGATGCAGGACGGCGCTCTGCAATGAGGTATTATGCCGGCTGTATGAAAAGATCGACTGTAGTGTTAAGGCACTTCTATGAGGATGTTATCTGGTCGACGGGGCAGAAAACCCTGTAATTTTGTAAGGCAGAATGTCCTTTTTATTGCGACATTTTCCATAATTTCCCTTTCAATTATCGACTCATTCACACTTTATTAACAGGTGTGAATCCGGTAAGAGTATAGGGAGGGATTATGCTTTGCATGGATCTTATAATGTCATCTGTACCTGTTGCGCTTATATTTAATGTGCATTTTATGACAATGGATTATACGGGATTTTGGAAAGTCAGATGAATTAAAATATCAAAAAAATATATTTTTCCAAACAAAAAGCTGCCTATTAGCGATACATATTTCTTTATCGGATATTTGGTAAAAGAAGTGTGTATCATATGAGAACCCCGAAGAAAAGAAGGTGATTTTTTGCATTCAATTACGTAACGGAGGAGATTATAACATATGAACTATCATATAAACGATCATAAAAGTGGAGTTTTGAGAGGGAAAAAGCAAGGTACCGTTTGATAAAATAGCGGAAAGATCAGAAAAATAAAAACCTAAAGAAAAGGCTATATACAAAAAGATAAAATAGCACAGAGAAGATAAATTCGGTTTCAAAATACATACTGCGTATACAGCAGAGGTAAGGCAGCGGGACTTATGCTTGCCAATGTACGATGCCTTAGCACTAGATGAATTGAAACAGCTGAGGAAGCATCAGACGGTAGAGAAAAGTGGAAGCCATAAAGGATGAGTTAAAGTATTTTGAGGTAATTTAATAACGATGAGCGTACCATAAAAACAATGGTGCGCTTATTTTTTATATTTGTATTTTTACTGAACAATGTTTTATTTGGACATAAAAGAGGAAGAAAGATTTTATACTAAACTGCCCGATTGATATATTAAAAAGCGTTTACTTTGCTATTATTGACTAAAAGAAGAAAAACTAATATAACATAGTAAAGTGCCCAATCATTAGTTTAATTAAGGGTGATTAAATAGAGGTGAAGGTATGCTTCAGAAAAAAAATATTGATACTTTGAGAATGTTGTTTAGCAGTCATAATTATATTATGACTACAGCTGAACTTACAGACTCAAAGTTATATTATGCGGATATAAAACAACTTTTAGACGAAGGATTGATTGAAAGAGTTAGGAGAGGCTACTATCATTGGACTCAAGATTATGGAGAAAGCGAAGTTGTTATTATAAATCGCTTGTTTCCCGATGCAGTGCTATGTATGGAGACCGCCCTATTCTATTATGGATACAGTGACAGAACTCCTGCTGAATGGAACTTCGCAATAGACAAAAATGTCTCTAAGCGAAGAACAATAATCAATTATCCGTTTATAAAGGCATATCGAGTAGAGTCAGAGCTGGTTACTCTGGGAGAAACCTATGGTGAAATTGATTTCCACAAAGTCCGCATTTATGATCGTGACCGCACAATTTGTGATGTTTTGCGAAATATGAACAAAATGGATAAAGAGATTTTTAATAAAGCAATTCAGAACTATGTGACAGACCCTAAAAAGAACATCCCTAACATTATGCAATATGCAAAAGTGTTGAGAGTTCAAAAACGAGTAAAAGATTTGATTGGAGTGTGGTTATAATGGCAGATAAAGCAGCTTCTGTTCTGGCGAAGCTCAGAAATAAAGCAAAGGCTTCCGGTATCAGTTATCAGCAGTGTCTACAGCTTTTTATGCAGGAAGAATTTTTGAGAAAACTCTCGAAATCGGGATATGATGATTTCCTTATATTGAAAGGCGGGATGTTTATCTATACTCTTACAAATTTTGAAAGTCGAGCCACTATTGATATTGATTTTCTACTCCGTGGATATTCAAATTCAATAGACAGTGTTAAGGATTTGATTTATAAAATCATTGATATACCGACAGGCAATGATTATATAGAGATGACAGCAAAAGGCTTTGAGGAGATTTCTCCGCAGAGGAAGTATCACGGTATCAGTACACAGATTATCGGTCAGATAAAGAATGTGTGGGTACCATTCAATGTTGATATAGGTGTGGGAGATGTTATCGTGCCAAATGCAGAACAGCGTAAGATCAATACTCAGCTTTCAGACTTTGAAGCACCGGTAATCAAAACTTATTCTCTTGAAAGTACCGTAGCTGAAAAAATCGATGCTATTTTGCAACGCTTTGAACTGACAGGCAGAATGAAAGACTTTTATGATATTTACTATCTTTCAAGGACATTCGATTTTGATGGAGCGAAATTGCAGGCTGCTATCTTTGAAACCTTGCAGCGGCGTGGTACTCCCTACGACAAAAACAGCTTCAAGCGAGTTGTCGCACTTGCTGATGATGAGGATATGCAAAAGCGTTGGAAATTCTTTTTGAAGAATATAAAAGACAATACGCTTGAGTTTCCATTTGTCATTGCAGAAATCCGGACCTTTCTTGAACCTGTGTTTGATGCGATAGTGAATGAGAAAGAGTGGCAAAATATCTGGAAAAGCAATGCGAGAAAATGGTCAAATATGAAGGGAGGTATTGAACGTGACAAGAGCAGCTAATGATGCAACATTGCAAAAAGCTGGCGATATATACCAGTATATAATAGCTTTAAGAGATTGTTTTGAATTGAACGATGGCGATACTCTGCAAATTGAGATAAATGGTGATGTGAGCATTATAAATGATGTGGGTGGTCGCTTTCAGAGAGAAGTAAAACATCATTTTGGTAATAAGTTTATTTCGAATAGAGATATAGATTTTTGGAAGACACTTGCAAATTGGTACGTAGATTATGATCGTGTAAGAAACTTTTCAAATTATATACTCAGCACTACAGCTACAATTCAAAGGGGTTCTTCGTTTCATAGTTGGAATAATATAAAAAAGACTGAGAAATTAAAACGCTTAAAAGATATAGGAGCTATCTCTAAGAAAAATGAAGAAACATTCAGGAAGCAATATAATAAAATTTTCGGCGATTCTTATGACGAAAGTCGTCTTTTGGAAATATTAGAAAAATTTACGATTGAAGCTGCCAAAACTTCAATAGACGGTATATCTAATGAATTTTCTAAATACGTAGGTCATATTCCTTCCGAAAATAGAGACGGATATATAGGTGCTTTACTTGGCGAAATATTAATAAAAGTTAAGGATTTCCCGCATAAATGGGAGGTGACCAAGTCGGCATTTGATGAAATTTTACAGATACAATCAACAGCATATGGAATCAAAGGAACTGCACCGCTTCCAAAAGAGTACGCAAAAGCAGTTGTTCCTAAA
Organism: uncultured Lachnospiraceae bacterium; assembly: GCA_963553525.1. Classification (GTDB taxonomy): domain Bacteria; phylum Bacillota; class Clostridia; order Lachnospirales; family Lachnospiraceae; genus Butyrivibrio. The sequence goes on from CAUVOD010000003.1 coordinate 71,224, forward strand.
GACAAAATTACTACACTCGAACAGAAAAAATTTGTTGCATCTATTCACGAAATTGAGTATGGAGAAATGGTTCCAAATGCAATTTCAGATTATTGGAAAGCGGATTTAACCGTTGCCAAATATTTTAAGGACAATCTTATGTATTTAGAAAGTCTTAAATTATATATGGAAGATTTGTCTGCAAAGATGCAATATAGTAAAGCGAATAGTAATTTGGATGCTGTAGGAGCAACCGAGGAAGAACAAATAAAAATTTCAAAGCAGCTTTATAATGGTGTAATGAGTTGGGATGCGAAGGATTTTGGTTCTATTATTCGCAATCAAGGATACTTCCAGCGAGGGGTTATACATAATATAGTAGATGAAACAGATTTCAAATGGAAAGTAAGATAAGAAAAGAATGAGCATAAATAATATCAAAAAGCTTTCAATGAATCCTCATTTTTATTCTTTGCTAATGCAGAGCTTTCTTTCTGGCTACGAAAAACCTTGTGAGATAAAATTATTGTTTATGGCAATTCCAATTTTATTGTATGCTGAATCACGGGAAAAATTAGTAAATGCAAATAGAAGAAGTCGAATAGATACTTTGTTTCAGTCCCCTCAAATTATTGATGAAAGTAAGATTTCCGGTAAAACAAGGTTATCTGGCTATGTAGACAGGTATAATTCACTTAAATCATATTGTAAAGAAGCAGTTATTATTTTATCTTCCGAGGGGAAAATAATCTTTAACAATCATAAGATTGTTCTTAACAAGAAAATTAATTACAAAAATTTTGAGGGAGTTATCAAAGATTGGATTAAATGTGCATTTTACCTCGGAGTTGTGTTTTCAAAAACTAGCGAAGACCATTTATCTTTATTTTTAGGAGTTGATATAAAATGAAAAGTCATATAAAAGCTATTATTATATTTAATAAAAACGGTGAAAAAAGAGTAGTTCCACTTGAGCAAGGAGTAAATATAATCACTGGCGAATCCAAAACAGGTAAAAGTGCATTAGTTGAGATAATTGATTATTGCTTGTGCAGTACTCGTTGTACAATACCGAAAGGCAAAATAACCGACTTTTCGTATCTTTATATCCTTATAATGGCGATATGTGATAGTACCTATGTTATAGCTCGTTATAATTGGGACGACGGCGGCAAAATGCATTTTTCTAAGGAAACAAAGGACTTTGAATCTAAAAATCTGGAGTTAAGCTATTTTGTAGAAAAACCGACTTTGTCGTATAAAGATGCAAAAAATGAAATTGAGTGTGCATTAGGTTTATTTGTAACCAATATGGTTACCGATGCTGACCAACAAGGGAAAAAAGCGTCATTAAGAAATATGGTTTCTTACTTGTTTCAACATCAAAATTTAATGGCAAGTAAGTTTGCATTATTCTATCGGTTTTCAGATTTTTATAAAAGAAAAGATGTCATAAATCAATTTCCTGTTTTTGCAGGTATGATTCGTCAAGAGTATTATAGCGACTTAATTCAATTAAACACATTAGAAGCTCAATTGAAGCAAAAATGCAAAAAACAGAAAGCGAATGAAAAAAGTACTGAATATATTAAAGAAAATCTTTTGCCGCTATTAACAGATTATTTTTCATTGCTTGAACAAGATTTTGATGGAAAAATTTCAGTACAGGAAATGCTTAAAATAGCTTCTGCTTTACCGGAGTTCGATGACACACAGCTTTTTAGTGAAAATAAGATAATAGAACGTTACAGTGAATTAAATGACGAATTAGAAAATCTCAGAGATGAAGAACGAGATATCTTATTAAAAATTGAAAATATAAATAATGCTTCTGATACAGGCAGTTCTTTTACTCAAATGTTGGAGGATTTGAAGCAGCAAACAAGTATAACTGAAATTGAAACTAACGAATATACCTGTCCTCTTTGCGGTCATGCATGTCAAGAAATTGCCGAGAATGATTCAAAGCTCATTGAGGCTACAGAATGGCTAGATAACGAATTGAGTATTACTGAAAAATATACTGCCGATTTTTCTGAAGATGTTAGAAAACTTAGGGAAGCTCACTCAAAGATTTCTGAAAAAATACGAGACGTGTGGAGACAGATAAAGACAATTGAGGAAAAATTCATTTCATCAAAAGATCTTGTTTCAAAGAGAGAAAAAGTAAATTACGCAAAAGCGAGAATCGTGTTATATGCTGAAATGAATAGCTCCGGTATATTTGAAACGGTTGATGGAGATATTGAAGAACTTAAAGAAAAAATAGCCAAACTTAAAGAAAAAATCAAAGGATTTGATGTGGATAAGAAGATGTCAAAAGCTGAGAGCTTTTTATCAAATAATATGAACCGTCTTTCTTTAACGCTTGATTTTGAAGAAGAATATAGACCGATTGACTTGAAATTTGGTTTAACAGACGGTAGCTTTGACATTTATCAGCAACAGAAAAGTAATGAGAACATCCATATATACGAGATGGGAAGTGGTGCAAATTGGGTTTCCTGCCACATTGCTCTATTTTTAAGTTTTCTGCGTTTTTTTGCAACTCAGGACAATTCACCTATGCCTTTGATCATGTTTTTTGATCAACCAAGTCAGGTGTATTTTCCACAAGAAACTGATAAAGACGAAATCACTCAAGCAGATTTGATTGCCGTTAATAAAATGTATAAGACAATTTTTGATGAAATCAATTCCATTGGCGAATGTACAGGAATACTCCCTCAAATCATCATTGTAGACCATGTTAATGGGGACTATTTGGAATGCAAAAAAGAGTTTAATAAGTATGTTAGGTGTAACTGGAGAAATGGAAAGGCACTCATATAGTGTTAGTATATTTAAAATGAAAAGCTATGATTGAGATTTGGTATTATAATGCGGAAAATTAATGATAGTTATATTTTGTGTAAAAAGGGATACATGCGAAGTATTAGTATTGTATAAATAATGTCCGCCGCATTGCTACAATTAAGTATAATGCAAAAGTATTGAATAGCAAAAAGGAGATGAATTAAATGAGTCGATATAAAGTAAGTGAATTAGATCCTGAATTAACAACTTGGTCAAAGAAGGGGAAGTTATATCATGGTGAGAGCTTAAAATGTGGTGGAAAAGGAATAAACAACTCAAAACAATTTTACGTAGAGGTACTAAACTATCTTGTGGACAAGGAAAATGTCAATATTAAACAAGTGCTTAATGATAGTGATTGTAAAGTAACTGCGGAGAAGCCCAATTGGGAACCAATAAAAGGAACAAAGCTATGTGTATATACGAACATTAGTAATGTTAAGAAATATAAAAATATGCAGAAGTGTTTTGAAGAACTACAAAAGACTGGAGTAGACATTTCTAAGTATGAATTTGAGTTAGATATAGATAATAATGGAACAAATGGAGAAAATGAAATGGCAGCGGATAATAAAAAAGGAGTTGATGACATTATTAATAATGCATTACAAAATAACAAGCAGGTTATTTTTACAGGAGCACCCGGAACAGGAAAGACATGGTCGGTAAGGGAATATGTAAATAAACGGTGCAGTTCAAATGACAAAAAACAGTATAAGTTTGTTCAGTTTCATCCATCATATGATTATTCTGATTTTGTAGAAGGATTACGCCCTGTAGTTATTAGGGGAAAAGATGAACCGACATTTGTCCGCATGGATGGAGTTTTTAAAGAATTCTGTAGGCATATTGTTGAGGAAAATGATATTGTTGAGGAAAATGATAAAAAAAAGAATTATTATTTTATTGTCGATGAAATAAATAGAGCTGACTTGGCAAAAGTATTTGGGGAATTGATGTTTGGTTTGGAAGAATCTTATAGAGGAAAAGAATACTTGATTCAAACACAATATAAAAATCTTGTAACATATAAAATTATTGATGAAGAATATACAAAAGAGAAGAACTTATCAAATGAAGATATTGGAAAGGCAATTCCTATTGAGAATGATGTTTTTAAAGAAGGCTTCTATATTCCTGAGAATTTGTATTTTATTGGAACGATGAATGATATAGACAGAAGTGTAGATTCTATGGATTTTGCGCTTAGGAGAAGATTTCAGTGGATAGAGATAAAAGCAAATGAAATTATGGCATCTTCTTTGCACAATATTTTATGTAAAAGCGATGGTGATAAAAATAGTGATACATATAAGCGAATAGATCTCTTGGCAGAAAAAATTAAATCTATGAATGAAATTATTTCCAGCAGTGAGTATAGATTTGGACTTTCTGAAGCATATCATATTGGACCGGCATATTTTAAAAAATTGGATGTAACTAGCGATGACAATTTTAAGAACAAGTTACAATCAATTTTTGAGACCAATATAGTTTCTATTTTGAAAGAATATACAAGAGGAAGAAAAAGTGAAGATGTAGATGATTGGATAGAAAAGAGTAGAAAGGCTTTATTGGGAGATAAGTAATATGGCTAATAAGGATATCTACGATGTTTTTTTTGTGGGACAAGATTATCAGCCAATAAGTGATGCTGCAAAGTCTATGAAAATAATGCAAAATGGAAAGGAATATGTTATTGATTTCAATGAAATCATTTTGAAAAAGGATGATACTGATGTTGAGTCAAATTTACAGATAGCCGGACGTATAGTAGATACTTTCTTAGATGAAGTTGCTCCGAATGGATTTTGCAAGGAGTTAGGAATAGGAATTATAATTAATAGCTCGCATGGGAAAAATAAGAAATTATATGATGTAGGCTTTGGTCCGGAGAACGATAGAGGATATTTTTGTGGTGTTGTCGGTGTGATAAGAAAGCCTTTAACTATTAAATTAGGTGATAAAGATGTACAGTTCAATGTAACACTGCAAATAAAATCAAGACTGGATGTAAGTAGTGAAAAAAAGATAAGCAAGCCGTTTTTTCTCTCAACTATGTTATTGAGAGATAAGGTGAAATTAAGCAATAATACTATACCGAGTAATGAGGATGAGATATTTGATTACTTGTTACTGTTTTGGTTCGCAGAGCAATTAGAAAAGGCGCGCCTTAAAGGATATTACAAAACTTATAGGCGGTTTTATAATAATGATGATAAGGTAAAGGGTACTTTTGATATTGCAAGGCATATTAAGCTGAATGCAGGACAGAAAAACGGTCGAATTGCATATACACATCGAGAAAATACAATCAACAATTACTTGAATCAATTAATTGTAGCTGCATATTATCATTTTAAAAATAAGTATTATGACTTGGTTGAAGACAATTTTGACAACAACAATGAATTAAAGAGTATCATTAATTATTTATCAAAAGAAACTGAGTTTTCAAATACAAACGTAAAAAATATTATGAAGAACAACTTCAAAGCCATTTCTCATCCATACTTTACGGAGTATGAAGAGCTTAGAGTAATTTGTTTGTGTATTCTTCGTGATGAGGGAATATCTGTTTTTGATGGAAAGTCTGACAATGGTACGCAGGGGATTTTGTTTTATTTGCCGGAGTTGTGGGAAAAGTTTCTTGAGGATAAATTAATAAAAGAAGCTCTTCCGGAAGAAATAAAAATGGAATCACAATTTAAAATAAAGAATTTTGATGAAAAACAGCCGACATATCCCGATTATGTATTTTTTGATAGTGGCAAACCCTTTATGATTCTAGATGCAAAATGTAAACCGAAATGGGAAGATATTGTTCGTGACGGTTCTTTAAGTGATGTGATGGGGGATTACAACAAATGTATTAGGGACATGGTAGCGGCAAATTCTCATGCAACAGGTGTTATTTTTCCAACAAATAAGCAATATAAGCAGGGAGAGTTAGATAGGATTATTCTCCATAGCATTTCAAAATATAACAAATTGGATAGGTTTTATACGATACCGGTCTCAATTCCGTATGTCGATGAAGATGATACATATTCCGACTGGAAAAGCAAATTTGACAGGATACTTAGAGAAGAAATAGGTATAATTAAAGAAAAAATTAGTGAAGAAGCTGAATTTGCTAAGAATAACAGTAGTATTTTTGAAAGTATTAAGCGATAGATTAAGCTATTGATTATTATGTTAAAAAATTGAGTTGTTACCTTATTTGACACATGTGGAGAGTATCATTTTGATACCACGGATTTAACCTATCAAGCAAATAATATAATCAAATGCTTATCAGGTATCTATCTAAAGGGTACTGATAGCTTTGTATAAGCCTAAGCTGATTACAGCCCGGGCTATTTTTTTGCCTTAATATTATTCTCAATTTGGAATATAAGAGTATTATTGTAAATTATAAGCTGATAATTATATTTAATCTCTAACATGGAAGAGGGTAATAGTTAAATGAATACGGGGTATATTTCTATAAAACAGACATTATAAATCCCCAAGCCGCAAAGAAACCTGAAGATAGAAGAATTAAAAGCGGTAAGTACATAAAAAGAATAGATAACTTAGAAATTTAGGAGGTAATTATGAAAGATAAAAAAGTGCTGGCGGTATTTTATGCTGTTTTAGCGGCGGTATTTTATGCTGTCAATATACCTTTATCAAAAGTCCTTCTTGAATATGTGCCTTCAACCTTTATGGCAGCTTTTCTATATACAGGCGCGGGTTTGGGTATAGGCTGTATGTACATATGCAATCGGAGGAATGAGAAATATTCAGAACGCCTTGAAAGGAAGGATCTTCCATATGTGCTCGGTATGATTGCTCTTGATATTGCGGCACCGATTTTTTTGATGCTGGGGATCAAGCTTGGAAATGCATCAAACGCATCACTTCTCGGAAATTTTGAGATAGTCGTGACTACTGTAATAGCTTTGGGGATTTTCAAGGAGAGGGTGACAAAGAAGCTATGGATGGCGATTGGATTTATTACTGTCTCAAGTGTTATTCTGTCTTTTGACAGTACGGACGGTTTCCGTTTTTCTTACGGATCGCTGCTTGTGCTTCTTGCCACTTTGTGTTGGGGATTAGAAAATAATTGTACACGCAGTATTTCAGAAAAAAATACATATGAAATCGTAATATTGAAGGGACTGTGTTCCGGGACAGGTTCCTTTGCTATTGCATTCGCAATTGGAGAAAGGCTTCCGGGAATTAAATACATTTTGCTTGCGATGTTGCTTGGATTTGTTTCGTATGGATTAAGTATTTTTACATATGTAAGAGCTCAGAGACATCTCGGAGCCGCTAAAAAAGCGCTTATTATGCATTGGCGCCTTTTATTGGGGCGGCATTATCATTTGCTCTTTTGGGAGACGAACTTGGGTGGAAATACATAACTGCACTTGTGATTATGGTTATTGGTACGATTTTTGTTGTGTCTGATACTTTAGTTCAACACCATGAGCATTTACATACGCACATTATCACGCATACGCAATGGTATTACGCACACTCATATCATAGAGCATGAGCATAAACATCATCATATAGGTGATTTTGAAAAACATGAGCATAGAATGATAGAAGAATTTGAACAAAGTCAAGAACATTTGCAGGATCATTGGAGTTGAGAAGCTCTGTTTTACAGAGCTAAAAAAACTTTTAACGATAGCTTAAGAGATATAAAATTTACTTTAGATAAGTGAGGAGGGATAATGAATTCATTTTTGCTTGTAACAATAAAACTATTAATCGGCTTTTTTGCAATGGTCATAATAATAAATATATCAGGGAAAGGAAATCTGGCGCCCTCATCAGCCAGTGATCAAATTGTAAATTATGTGCTTGGTGGAATTATCGGAGGTGTTATTTACAATGAGAGTGTTAGAATCCCCGATTTTATAGCAATTCTATGCATTTGGTGTGCCCTTATTCTGACTATGAAGTGGGTAAAGAAACATAATGTAAAAGCCAAGCAGCTGATAGACGGCAAGGCAATGATAATTATTGACAACGGAAAAATAAATATCGAGAATTGCAGTAAAGCGGGACTGTAAGCTCACGATGTGGCTTTTAAACTTCGTACAAACGGTATTTATTCATCAAAGACGGTAAAGAGAGCGGTAGTCGAACAAAACGGGCAGCTGATCATAATACAGTCAGGTGAAGAAAATTCGAAGTTTCCAATTATAACGGATGGGCAGGTACAAAATGATATTCTAAATGTGATAGGTAAAGATG